>LGFL01000121.1 GCA_001508855.1 Thermoanaerobacterales bacterium 50_218 | reverse complement strand
TGACGATCTTCTCCTCTGTTTACCTCTACATACCACAGGATGGGGAGCGTTTTTCCGGTTCAAGGGCGGCGAATCCACCCTTTTCGATTAAGGATAAAACCTTCATTCGACTGGTCAATGCGGGAAGAATAATACCTGTTTTTCATGCCCCTCTCCATCAGTATTCACCGAATACTGTAATCGAACTGGTTGAGGCTTCAAAGGGGAGAGGCGTTCTGCCGCGGCAGCTCGATGGCCTGACGGTTTTAACCATGGCACGGCAGTTTCCTTTTTGGAAGACCATACGCCGCAATCCCGGGGCTGCTGCCGAGATCTACCATTTGCTGAATTATCAAATGCACGATTTTGGTGATGACGATTTTGGAGCATTGGTGCTGAGGAGCTTGAAGCAGGTTTTCGAAAACCATCTGTTAGTGGCAGAGCGTGGCGAGCAGTGGTTTCTTGATGTGGGTCGTGTGGCGGCGGGGACTTTGACGGCAGGTGGGTTGGTCGCTTCGTTTCTCGATGATTTTGCGCAAACTGTGGATAAAGAGGTTCTTGATACCGTCATGATCGAAACGCACGGCCATGCTATGAATCTGACTGCTGCTCGTGCTTTGGGTGCGGTCTATTCTCCGGCTCTGGTAATCAACGAAAAGATACTGAATATGGTTGCCCACTTGCAGGCCGGACCCCGCCGGCAGGTTTCGGCTGTGTCAGTAAATCAATTCGACGAAGTGATCAAAGGCCTTCACGTGGTGAGACCGGACCACGTGCCGCTGGAGGAATACCTCGATGTTCTCAATTCCTCAGAGGCGGAGAGGGTGCGGCGGATCGTTTTCGACGTCATTTATCGGGCGCAGGGCGACCCCCAAAAAGTAAAAGAAGAGGTAGACCGCTTAAACCGTGAGGTTTTAAAGTGGAGAAGATCGAAAATTGTTAAGGCTGCAGATCGTGTGATAGATGTAATCGATATCGTTGGTTTAGTGCTGGATAAGGGACCGATCCCATTGGGAGCGTTTGGCGAGCCCGTGCTCTCATTTTTCGGCATGGCGATAAAGGCCCTCTTCGGCGATAAGATTAAAGAGGCCGTTGACGCCGCCGTCTTTGCTGCTCTTGAAGGCAGGGTCTTTGCCGCCCTGGGAGGGGTCTCTCCGGCTGCCGTCAGGATCAGCAAGGTCAGGAGCAAGATCGGGTCGAAGTATTGAGGGAGAGGAGCAGTTAAATTGATGACGCAAAGAAGAGTCCTCTTTCTTGCCACCGTCTACACCCATCTGGCTGCCTTCCACGTGCCCTTTATGAAGATGCTGCAGGGGTGGGGGTGTGAGGTCCACGCCGCGGCCTCTTCCGCAGAGGGGCATAAGGAGCGGGTGGAGGAGGCAGGGGTGATATGCTGGGAGATTCCATTTGCCCGTTCCCCTTACAGCCCGGCCAATCTGGATGCCTACCGGTGTTTGAAGGCTTTATTACGGGAGCATCGTTTTGACCTGATCCACGTCCACACCCCGGTGGCAGCTTTTCTGGGGAGGTATCTGGCGAAAAAGACGGGGCAGGGGCCGGTACTCTACACCGCCCACGGCTTCCACTTTTATAAGGGCGCTCATTGGAAGAACTGGTTGGTCTACTATACTGCGGAGCGCCTTGCTGCCGTTTGGACGGACGGCCTTATCGTCATGAACGGGGAGGATTACGAAAACGCCCGCCGCATGGGTTTTGAGCCGGATAAGAACCTTTTTTACGTGCACGGGGTGGGTGTAGACTTGAGGTCCTTCGAGGCGCCGCCTGCTGCGTACGGAATCCGCCGGGAGCTCGGTATTGCGTCTTCTGATGTGGTGGTTGCCTGTGTGGCGGAGATGAATCCTAACAAAAATCATGATTTTCTCTTGGAAGGATGGAAAGGCGTTGCCGGTGGGCACCCTCACTGCCACCTGCTGCTGGTGGGGACGGGGGAGCTGAAAAGCCACCTTGAGGAGAAGGTCAAGCGAGAGCAGATTCCGCGGGTCCACTTTCTCGGTTTTCGCCGGGACGTGCCCGAAATACTCCGCGATAGCGATATCGTTACCCTTACTTCAAAGCGTGAAGGCCTTCCCCGCTGCGTCATGGAGGCCATGGCCGCCGGCAAGCCGGTGGTG
>LGFL01000120.1 GCA_001508855.1 Thermoanaerobacterales bacterium 50_218 | reverse complement strand
TTTGTTGTCCGCTCCCACAACAACTCCACAAGCTCAGCAAAAGAAAAATTCGGGTCTTCGATTTGGGCGATTCGGTCACCTTCAACAGCGTAAGCAGCAACAGCCCTGAGGGCAGCTTCCTTCCCCTCCTCGCCTCCGTAACGGGCAAAAGGAAGCGGACGATAAAAACCCAGATCAGCCTGGGGCTGTTCGTAACTGATCTCTAACTTCACCCTCCCAGGGGTAATCTCGACGCGGGGAGGTTCGGTGTGTAAAGAAAACTCCGGCCACTTGCTCCGGACCCGAGTCTCAGGAGGAACTATCTCGACGGCAATCTGACCAAACTGCTGGTGGATCTCTACTTGAGGGACCACACACCTTCACCCTCAGCGGAGGAAATCGATCAGTGTAGGCATGATGATCCGCGCTCCGGTCGCCAGACAGACCCGATAAACGTTTTCCTGGGCCTTCAGATCGACGATGGTTTCGGCGATATCAGCGTCCTCGGCAGAAGCCAGGAGTTCGATCTGTTTGATCTGTTGCTGCTGCATGCGATCAAGAGCCATTTCCGCTCTGTTAATTCGTGCTCCGAGTTCACCGCGGGTCTCGATGATTCTGTCAATAACCTCATCAATCTCTCCGATAATTTTATCAATTTCTCCGATATTTCTGGGATCTCCCAGGGCACTCGCCAAACTGTTCAAGACATCAAAAGCATTAGGGCCTTGACTGCTTCCTGTAAAAACGAATTTCCCATTGCAGTTCACCGGAAGAGTCACACCGGGTGCTACTTCGTACTCGATATTTTCTTCGTTGCCTTCCCACTGAACATTTTTGGGATCTGCGGAATCAGCTGGTGGCTTCTCGGTCTGGGTGCCCCCGAAAACGTAGCGCCCCCCCAGAGTCGTGTTGGCGATCAGCACCAGTTGGTCCCTCAGCTGCTCGACTTCCCGCGCCAGGGCATTCCGTGATTCCTGCGGTAAGGTGTCGTTTGCTCCGTAGAGGGCGAGTTCCCGTGCCCTTTGCAGGACCTCGGTGGCGTTGTCAAGGGCGCTGTCGGTAACTTCCATCCAGGTCCTGGCGTCCTCGATGTTGCTGATGTACTGCTCGTACTCTCCCAGGTCGCTGCGGAGCGACAAAGAATCGACAACACCTACGGGGTCGTCGGAGGGGCGGCGCAGTTTCTTTCCTGAGGCCAGGGTATCCTGAATCTGTTCCAGCCTCCTCAGGTTGATCTGCATGTTCCTGACAAAATTGTTGATGAGCATGCTGCTAGTGACCCGCAATTGAGCTTCCCCCTTTAACTCTTGTTCAGTTTTTTTCGGCACCCAGCGTGGGATCAGCGGCCAACGAGGCCCGTGCGGTTGATGATCCTGTCTAACATTTCATCGATAACGGTCACGAGGCGGGCGGCGGCGCTGTAGGCGTGTTGAAACCGGATCATGTTGACCATCTCCTCATCAAGGGAGACTCCGGAAACTGATTCCCGGTTGTTTTGCAACTGCGAAACCAGCAGTTCCTGGTTTTCCACCATTCTGCGCGCTTCCTGTCCAGCGACACCCAGTTGGCCAATGACCGCCCGATAATAGTCTTCAAAAGTGCCCGTGGGTTCTTCGTTTCCCGGAAGCACCATCGTAAGCTTGTGCTTCAACTGAGCCAGGGCCAAAGCATTGCTGCCATCACCAGTTTCCACATTACCATCCTCATCAATGCTGGAGGCAGCAGCGATGTTGTTGAGGTCCTTGAGAATATCACTGCTGACAGTGATCGTCCCTGCTCCCTCGTCATTCGGGTCTGTGAAGGTGAAGAACTCGATCCCATTTTCTCCTGTTAACCCGTATCCGCTCCTATGGATCTCATTGAATTTTTCCGCAAGTTTTTTTGCCAGGCTATCCAGTTGGTCCCTGACCGAAGGTATAAACCCGGCTTCTTCGCTGCCGACGGTGTAACCCCGCATCTCCATCAGGCCTCGCAAAGTGCCGCCCTCGACCTGAACAGGTTCCCCGTCAGCCTCCCAGTAAACTCCCGCATGACCGGCTTCACTTGCAGGATCTTCTCTTGCCACAAGGCCGTAAAAGTGCACCCCCTGAACCAGGGGACGCCCCCCGATAATCACCTGGGCAAGACCTTTGTCGTCCTCATATGCCTGAATGTTAAT
>LGFL01000045.1 GCA_001508855.1 Thermoanaerobacterales bacterium 50_218 | reverse complement strand
GACAGGCGGTAACGCCAAACCATGATCGAATTGTCAAGGATCGAGTTGCCAAGAAGTAATCGACAAACTGCTTTTTTCAGCAGAATCTAACTATTGTCAGCAGTCTCGCCGATATGGCCTCATCTTTGTTTGGAGGCGGTCCTGTAGAATCGATCATCTCCGCTACAGGTGCTGCTCCCCACCCCGTTTTAGCAGGAGTCTTGATGATGGGATTAATGGCAGTAATCTTGCTGGCCAAGCTCTTGCCGAAGATCGGCAAATACGTCCCCAGTGAATCAATCGCCGGTTTCTTACTGGTGCTGGGAGCGATCGTCACCGTTCCCATCAATGCCAGCCTTGCTCTCGCCAGTGGGGCAGGTAGTGCTGACACGATTATTGGAGGAGTAACAATGACGGTGACAGCGATCACGGATCCCTTTTCAGGCATGATCTCTGGCCTGATCATCAAGCTGCTCTTGAACATCTTCGGTTGAACGAAACTTGAGAGGAGTGATCGATGATGAAAAACAAAAAAACCTACACCCTCGAAATCTGCGGCCTCAAAAGAGAACTTCCGATAGTTCCCATCACTCCGGAATTGAGCATTGCTAGTTTCGTCATTCTGGGTGACACCGAACTCGTGTGCAGGGTTGCCCCGGAAATCGTGAAAAGGCTGCCACCAGTCGATATCATCGTCACACCAGAAGCTAAAGGAATTCCGCTCGCTTTCGAAATCTCTAGGTTGCTAGGAATCAACTACATCATCGCCAGGAAAAGTGTCAAACCCTACATGGACGAACCCCTTGTCGAAGAAGTTTATTCCATAACCACCCAAAAAAAGCAGATCCTTTGCCTCAATGGGGAAGATGTCGCCAAAGTGAAAGGCAAAAGGGTTGCCATCATCGATGATGTGATCAGCACCGGGGAATCGGTCAATGCAGTCCAGAGGTTGATCGAAAAAGCAGGAGGGATCGTTGTAGCCAAGGCAGCCATCCTTGCAGAAGGTGATGCCGTAAACATGAAGGACATCATCTACCTGAAAGAACTACCCCTCTTCCCGCGAGAAAAACCTTCAAAAGAGAAATAGACATTCGGTATACGGCGGTTTATAAGGCATTGCGAAGCTCCCGATACCGTCCGGCTAGACTCATAAGCCCCTGGACCCGCCAATAGGCGAGACCAGGGGCTTTGTTTAAAGGATTTTACAAGAATGACGGCGGGTGACTTTTCTCTTATTCTACAGTCACGCTCTTGGCAAGATTCCTGGGCTTGTCGATGTCACAGCCCCGGGCTGCTGCCATGTAATAAGCGAGCAACTGCAGAGGAACCACACTCAGAATCGGGGTGACAAAAGACGGAACATCCGGAATCCTGATCAAATGGTCAGAAGCTTCCTCAACTTCTCGCTTCTCCCCACAGCAAACACTGATGATCACTCCTTCCCTCGCCTTGACTTCCTTAATGTTGCTCACCATCTTCTCGAGAAGCTCCTCCTGAGTCGCAAGGGCGACAACAGGGACACCCTTCTCGATCAGGGCCAGTGTCCCGTGCTTCAATTCCCCAGCAGCATAGGCCTCGGCGTGGATGTAGGAGATCTCCTTGAGCTTGAGCGCCCCTTCAAGGGCAACTGCGTAGTCAAGCCCTCTGCCGATGAAGAAAACATCTTTACAGCAAGAGTAGCGGTCAGCCAGTTCTCTGATCAATTCTCTTTCTTCAAGGATCATTTCCACCTTCTCAGGAAGCACCTTCAGGTGAGCAACAATTGCTGCCGCCTCCTCAGGTTCGATGGTTTCCCTGGCTTCTGCAAAAAGCAGCCCGATCATGTAGAGAACCAGGAGTTGGGTGGTGTAGGCCTTGGTCGAAGCAACTGCGATCTCAGGTCCCGCCCAGGTGTAGATCACGTGGTCCGCCTCACGGGCAACAGAGCTGCCGACAACATTAGTGACTGCCAGCACCTGACAGCCACGGTGACGGGCTTCTCTCAAGGCAGCCAGAGTATCTGCGGTTTCCCCTGACTGACTGATCACCAAGACAAGTGTCTGCTGGTCGAGGATGGGGTTCCGATACCGGAACTCAGAAGCCAGGTCGACCTCAACAGGGATGCGGGCGAGCTTTTCCAGGACGTATTTGCCCACAAGCCCTGCGTGGTAAGCTGTCCCACAGGCGACGATGAAGATCCGCTGAAAACTTTTCAGCACCTCGGGTCGTAAGCCCAGCTTCTCGAAGGAGATCCTTGCTCCATCTGGGGTCAGCCTTCCCCCTAAAGTTTCCCTGAGGGCGCGCGGCTGCTCACAGATCTCCTTCAACATGAAGTGGGGATAGCCGCCCCGTTCTGCAGCCTCCTGATCCCAGTCAACATGGAAGGTCTTTCTGGTAAGGAAGACACCGTCCCCGTTGAGGACACGAAATCCATCTCCAGAGATCTCGGCAACTTCCCCGTCACCGAGCAAGCAGACTTCCCTCGTGTAGGGCAGCAATGCCGGGATATCAGAGGCGAGAAAGAACTCACCCTTACCGACACCGAGGACGAGGGGACTGTCCTTTCTGGCGGCAACGATCTTGCCTGGTTCGTGCTCACTCAAAACCGCGAGTGCGTAAGAACCCCGCACCTGCCTGAGAACAGACCTCACAGCGGCGCAGAGGTCACCTTGATAAGCCTCTTCCACAAGGTGTGCGAGGACCTCGGTATCAGTCTCAGAAACAAAGTGGTGGCCGCGCTTTTCAAGGGAAGCCTTTAGCTCCCCGTAATTTTCAATGATCCCATTGTGCACCACGGCGAATTTTCCCGAACAGTCGAGGTGAGGGTGGGCGTTCACGTCCGAAGGCCTGCCGTGAGTAGCCCACCTCGTGTGACCGATACCGATCCTGGAGTTCCATTTGTGAGAGTTCAGTTGCTCCTCAAGGGCAGCAATCCGCCCCTCTTTCTTGAGAACTTTAAGAGATCCTTCGTTTAAAAAGGCAACACCTGCAGAGTCATAGCCCCGGTATTCCAGCCTCTTCAGCCCATCAATGAGCACCGAAACCGCGTCCCTTGGTCCGAGATAGGCAACAATACCGCACATTTAGTTCTCCTCCCCAATACATTTGTTGCCTTCCCCGCGGTTTCGCTCCCACTAGATGCCCCTTTGTCCCGGGGATTGCTCCCCGGTTTTCAAGACATCCTCACGGTGGTGGGCCACCGAGGGGCACCCGCCGAAAACCTCGATCAACCCCTTCCTCGTCAACCAGCACCCAAATTTGGTGCTGGCCCAGGCGCTTTCAGATTAATTCTCAGCTACCGCGGGAAAGTTAAAGAAACTAGTGTAAAGAAACTTTATTTTACTGTCCCCACTTCTTTTCGATCACAGCGGCGATCTCGGCAACCACCTCCTTCAACTGATCCTCAACAGGCCCCTCGGCCATTACCCTGACGACAGGTTCAGTACCCGAGGGCCGCACCAGAATCCTTCCTCGTTCCCCAAGCCGCTCCGCGGCGCACTTGACCACCTCAGCGACTTCTGGATCATCCTGAAACCCTTTCTTGTCACGGACCCGCACATTGACCAGCACCTGGGGAAAGCGGCGCATCTGAGCAGCCAGCACAGACAACGGCTGTTGCGCTTCCCGAAATACCTTCAAAAGCTCAAGAGCGGTCAGCAGCCCGTCACCTGTCGTCGTCTGGTCGAGGAAAATAATGTGTCCGGACTGCTCACCACCAAGAACTGCGCCAGACCTCAGCATCTCCTCGAGGATGTAGCGGTCACCAACCTTGGTTTCCCTGACCTCGATGCCTTCCTGTTGCAAGGCCTCTTTCAAACCCAGGTTGCTCATCACCGTCACCACGACCCTGTTTCCGGGAAGCAAACCTGCCCTCTTCCTGGCGATTCCACAGATAACGATGATCTGGTCACCATCCACGATGTTCCCTTTTTCGTCTACAGCAATCAGCCGGTCAGCATCACCATCAAAAGCGAGCCCAAGATCGGCACCCAACTCGACGACAGCCTTCTGGAGAGACTGAGGCTGGGTAGAACCGCACTCTTTGTTGATATTGAGCCCATCAGGTTCTCCGTGAATCACGGTGATTTCGGCTCCCAACTCCGAAAACAGGAGAGGAGCGATCCTGGAGGCAGCACCATTGGCACAATCAACAACAAGCCTCAGACCGCGCAAGTCCACCCTTACCCTCTCTTTGAGGAACTCGAGGTAAGAATCGAGTCCCTCCAGTGCTTCGTAGACCCTCCCCACTTCTGCTCCAACAGGTTTCGGAAAATTAAAACTATCGTTGAGGACGAGTTCCTCGATCTTTTCCTCGGCCTCCTCAGGAAGCTTGAATCCATCACTGCCGAAGAACTTGATTCCATTATCAGCAACTGGGTTGTGGGAAGCAGAAACCATGATCCCGGCAGAACAGCCGAAAGCTCTCGTGAGATAAGAAAGCCCAGGAGTGGGAATTACCCCGGCCTTGAGGCAGTCTCCCCCCACAGAACAGATCCCAGCAATCAGGGCTGCTTCGAGCATATCCCCGGAAATACGCGTGTCTCTGCCGATGACAATGCGGCAACGCTCACCACTTCTTCCGAGCAAATAGGCACCTGCTTTTCCCAAACGGAAAGCCAGTTCAGGTGTCAGTTGATCATTGGCAATACCGCGGACTCCGTCTGTTCCGAAAAGAACTCCCATGCAACAGCACTCCTTCTCCCACAACGCCTATTATTATACCACTATTCTACTCCTCTCGTAATCAGGCTGTTCCTAGTCTTGATTTCAAAAATATTCGACGAACAGCCGGAAAATCCTTTTTTTTCCTCAACACAAGAAGGACTTCGTTCTGGTTTTCTCGAAAACTATTAAAAGGGGTCTGACAAACATCAGAGCAGCCAAGTGAAGAAACCTCTTCGATTTTCCGGAATAAAACGCTATAATAGACTTTGATGCAGGCTCAGAAGTGCCCTACTGAGAATCTGAGGTGGTATTTGTGACGAACTTGAAGTGGCAGCTTCCCTTAACCCTCGTTTTTTTTATCTCAGGCATCCTTTTGGCCGTAACTCTGCGCACAATAAGTGCCAGTGACCAGAACCCCTGGCGCCAGAGAAACGAAAACCTGGTGGCGATGATCGAAACTCAGGAAAAGATCATCGCCAACTTGGAAAAAAGCATCGAAGAGAACAGGGCCTACCTCGACCGCTGCCAGCAGGAACTGGCTGCCGGAAAGAAAGAACTCGAAACCCTCCAGGAAAGGCTCCGCCAACTGAAAGTCTGGGCAGGTCTCACTGAAGCGAAGGGTCCGGGAATCATCGTTACTCTTGACGACAACCGCGAAGGAGCAGAAGCTGCCCAGGCGGCAAATCCTACCCAGTTTAAACCAGAAGATTACCTGATCCACGACAAGCACCTTCTCTACATCATCAACGATCTCCGGGTCGGTGGTGCAGAAGCGATTTCCGTCAATGACCAGCGCATCGTTACCTCTTCGGACATCAGGTGTGTCGGGCCGATGATCCTGGTCAACACCACCCGCCTCGCACCTCCCTACACGATCAAAGCAATAGGTAATCCGCAGGAACTGATGGAGATCTTGGAGCAGCCAGAAAGTGAATACAGCATCTTGAAGATGGCAGGTTTTCCCGTTTCTTTGGAAGCAAAGGAAGAAGTCGTCATCCCACCGTATAAAGGTGGTTACCAGTTTACCTACACCGAAGCCAAGGAGGAATAGTCTATGTGGTTGCCTCTCCTCGGGATGATCGCCGGGATTCTCATCGGCTCGATGCTGGCACTGTCGATTCCCGGTGCTTATGTAAAGTATCTCTCAGTTGCCGTCCTCGCCTCTCTCGACTCGGTATTTGGGGGAATCAAGGCACTGCTTGAAGAGAAGTTTGATGGGGCGATTCTGCTTTCCGGTTTCTTCACCAATGCCCTTCTTGCAGCCCTCCTGGCATATCTGGGAGACCGGCTGGGGGTTGACCTCTACTTGGCAGCGGTCTTCGCCTTTGGAGTGCGCCTCTTCCAGAACCTGGCCATCATCAGGAGAAAAGTTTTCGAGCATTGGATCCACAAAAAGCGCCAACATCCAGTGGGGGAAGAAAAAGATGCTGAAAATAGATAAGTGGCAGGGCTATCTTTTTATCGTCCTTTTCCTTCTGGGAATCTTGATCACCGTGCAGTTCCGGACACAGCAAAATTTTTTAAACGACCTCACTCTTCAGAAAACCGAAGACCTTGTCATGATGTTGAAAAAGCTCCACGACAAGCGGAGTGGGCTGGAGAAAGAACTGCAGGAACTCAACAGGCAGACACAGATCTTCCAGAAAGACGTCTCCGAGGGAGCGGTTCTTGCTGAAAACCTGCGCCACGAACTGAAGCGTCTGGAGATCGCCCTCGGGCTGGTCCCTGTCAAGGGACCAGGGATCACGATCACCATCACCACCGAATCCCCACTCGTTTACCTCGACCTCGTGGACATCCTTAACGAACTCTGGGCCTCCGGAGCGGAGGCCATCGCCATCAACGACCAGCGGATCACTTCCTGGACGAAGATCTATTGGGACAAAAACACATTCAGCCTGACCATCAATGACCAGGAACTCCTCTACCCCTGCACTATCAAAGCCATCGGAGACCCAGGGCAGCTCGAGGCCGGGTTGCGCTTGGTGGGCGGTGTCCTCGATGACCTGGCCATCTACAAGATCTATCCGGTGATCACCAGGGAAGAAGAAATAGAGATCCCTGCAGCAGCCCCACCTGTCCTTTACTACATTTCAGGCTCAACTTAAGGCTGCTGCCGGCGTTTGAGGAGAGCGTAGTTCATGCTATCGGTGAGAGCCTGCCAACTGGCCTCGATGATGTTTTCGGAAACCCCCACAGTGCTCCAGGAACCGGAGGAATCTGCCGATTCAATGAGAACCCTCACCTTCGCCCCGGTTCCGTCTTTCCCGTCGAGGACACGCACCTTGTAGTCGACCAGATGCATCTCTTTGAGTTCAGGGTAAAAGTCCTCGAGAGCCTTCCTCAGCGCATTGTCGAGAGCGTTCACCGGACCGTTTCCCTCTGCTGCTGTGTGGATCACCTGGTCACCGACACGGATCTTGATCATCGCCTCAGAATTGATCACATCTCCATCATTTGGCCTTTTTTCCACCAAGATCTTCAGGCTCTCGAGGGTGAAAAACTCCCGATACTGACCGAAAGCGCGCTTGAGCAAGAGTTCGAATGAAGCATCAGCCCCTTCGAACTGGTAACCTTGATACTCCAGTTCCTTGATCTTGGCAATGATCTCCTTGGCCTTAGGTTTGTCCTGCTCGAGGTTGAGCCCGAGTTCCCGTGCCTTGTAGTAGAGGTTGCTGGAGCCGGCAAGCTCAGAAACCAGAACCCGGCGCTTGTTGCCGACGAGTTCGGGTTCAATATGCTCGTAGGTCCTGGTGTTCTTCAAAATAGCGCTTACGTGAACCCCGCCTTTGTGAGCAAAAGCACTGTGCCCCACAAAGGGTTGGTTCCCGGGAACAGCGATGTTGGCAATTTCGCCGATGTAATGGGAAACTTCGGTCAGATGAGAGAGTCTATCCTCTTCGAGGCACTGGTAGCCCAGCTTCAACTGGAGGTTGGGGATCACCGAACAGAGGTTGGCGTTCCCACAGCGCTCCCCAAACCCGTTGATTGTCCCCTGAACCTGGCGCACCCCACACCTGACCGCGGCAATAGTGTTGGCAACTGCGAGTTCTCCATCATTGTGAGCGTGGATCCCTAGTGGTCGGTTGACTGCCCGGAGCACCTGCCCGATGATCTCCTCGATCTCGTGAGGAAGTGTGCCCCCATTGGTGTCACAAAGAACAATCCAGTCAGCACCTGCTTCCGCGGCTACCTTGAGGGTCTCCAGAGCGTACTTAGGGTTTGACTTGAAGCCATCGAAGAAGTGCTCAGCATCGTAAATCACTTCCTTCTTTTTCTGCTTCAGGTAAATGATACTTTCCCTGATCATCTTCAAATTTTCCTCGAGACTCGTCTGGAGGGCGGAATAAACGTGCAAATCCCAGCTTTTCCCAAAGATCGTCACCACAGGGGTTTCCGCTTCCAGCAGTGCCCTGATGTTGGCATCTTCGGCAACATGAACCCCTGCTTTTCTGGTTGAGCCGAAAGCGCAGACCCGAGCTCTTTTCAGGGAAAGCTGGCGAACCTTGTGGAAATAATCCATATCCTTGGGGTTGGAACCGGGCCAACCCCCCTCGATGTAAGGTATCCCCAGTTCATCGAGCTTCTCGGTGATCTTCAGCTTATCCTGGACAGTGAGGCTGATGCCCTCAGCCTGGGCACCATCTCTCAGTGTGGTGTCATAAACGTATACCTTTAAATCCCCACAACTCCTCATCCTCTCTTTATTATGTAATTATGTAAAAAACTTACTTGCTTTCTGGGGTCTAATTGGCGGTGTTCACTTACCTTGTTCCTTAGCATTTACTGACCTCGGCAGCAACCAGGGAACCCATTTCCGAAGTGGTTACAGCCTTACCGCCCTCGGTCATAATGTCCGGAGTGCGGTAGCCCTGGTCAAGCACATTGACAACTGCTCTCTCTACAGCTTGCGCTGCTTCCTCATGACCAAAGGAATACCTCAGCATCAGGGCTGCGGAAAGAATCGTCGCCAGCGGGTTGGCCTTCTGCTGACCGGCGATATCAGGAGCAGACCCGTGGGCCGGCTCGTAGAGAGCAACCCGGCCTCCCAGGCTCGCCGAGGGCAGCATTCCGATAGAACCCCCCAGGACACTTGCCTCATCAGTGAGGATGTCCCCGAACATGTTCTCAGTGAGGATTACATCAAACTGGCAGGGGTAGCGCACCAGTTGCATGGCGGCATTGTCCACATACATGTGCTCAAGCTCCACATCTGGGTAATCCTTCCCGAGTTCGGTAATCACTTCTCTCCAAAGCCGGGAGCTTTCGAGGACATTGGCTTTATCCACCGAGGTCACTTTCTTCCTGCGCTTCCTGGCGATCTCAAATGCCAGCCGACCAATGCGCCTGATCTCTCCGGTGGTGTAAACAGCAGTGTCGAGCGCCCGTTCTTCTCCATCGAGCTTTTCCCTTTTCTTTTCTCCAAAGTAGATTCCACCGGTCAGTTCCCGAACAACTACAAGGTCCAGACCCTCGACAAGTTCTCTCTTCAATGGAGAGGCATCAATAAGCGCAGGATAGAGAACCGTCGGTCTGATGTTGGCGTAAAGGCCAAGGTGCTTGCGCAAGGGAAGCAGTGCCCCCGCTTCTGGCCTCAGCTTTGGCGGCAGGTGGTCCCACTTGGGGCCCCCAATCGCTCCCAGCAAGATCGCATCACACTCTTCGCACAACCTCAAGGTCTCTTCAGGAAGGGGGACACCACAGGCATCGATCGCTGCTCCCCCGATGAGACCTGTCCGAAAACTGAAGGAGATGTGATAGCGCTTCCCGACAGCCTCGAGGACCTTAACAGCTTCTGGCACGATTTCGGGCCCGATCCCATCTCCAGGCAGTAACAGGACTTCAGGCACGGTTCTTCATCCTTTCCTGAACGTAATTGATGAGACCTCCTGCTTTGATAATCTCCTGCATGAAAGCAGGGAAGGGAGCGGCGTGATAGGTTTTGCTTTTGCTCAAGTTTTTGATCATCCCTTTCGCCAGGTCAACCTCCACTTCATCTCCGCTTTCCAGTTCAGCAGCAGCTTCAGGGCATTCAAGGATCGGGAGTCCGATATTGACGGCGTTCCTGTAGAAGATCCGGGCGAAAGAAGCAGCGATCACACAGGAAACACCCGCCCCCTTGATGGCCAGAGGCGCGTGCTCCCGGGAGGACCCACAGCCGAAGTTTTTCCCAGCAACAATAATATCCCCTTTCTTGACCTTCTGGGCAAAACCCGGATCAGCGTCCTCCATGCAGTGAGCGGCAAGTTCCTTTGGGTCAGATGTATTCAGATAGCGGGCGGGAATGATCACATCTGTGTCAACATCGTCTCCAAACTTCCACACATGTCCCCTGATCTCCATCTATTTGACGACCTCCTCTGGGTGGGTGATGTAACCTGTTACCGCCGAGGCAGCAGCAACAGCAGGTCCTGCCAGATAGACCTCACTCTCCGGGTGTCCCATCCGGCCGACGAAGTTTCTGTTGGTGGTAGCCAGAGCCCGCTCACCCTCAGCGAGAACTCCCATGTGTCCACCCAAACAGGGGCCACACGTCGGTGTGCTCACAGCAGCCCCGGCTTCAACGAAGATCTCCAGTAAGCCCTCCCTGAGAGCATTGAGATAGATCTCCTGGGTCCCTGGGATCACGATCAGCCTTACCCGGGGATGGACCTTTTTCCCCTCGAGGATCTGGGCAGCGATCCGCAGGTCTTCCATCCGCCCGTTGGTGCAGGAACCGATGACCACCTGGTCGATCTCGATGCCGCCGGCCTCGCGGACAGGTCTGGTGTTTTCCGGAAGGTGGGGAAAGGCCACCTGGAGGTCGATCTCACTGGCATCGTATTCCCTGACCTCGATGTACGCAGCATCGGGATCACTTGCTAGCAATTGATAGGGGCGCTTCGCCCTTTCCTCCACATAAGCCTTCGTCTTTTCGTCCGGAGCAATGATCCCGTTCTTGGCACCAGCCTCAATAGCCATGTTGCAGATGGTAAATCTGGAATCCATCGAAAGCTCAGCAATCGCCTCACCAGTGAATTCCATCGCCTTGTAGAGGGCGCCATCGACCCCGATATCACCGATGGTATAGAGGATCAGGTCCTTTCCCGTCACCCATCTACCTGGTTTTCCGTGATAAACGAACTTAATCGACTCTGGAACCTTAAACCAGCACTCACCCAGAGCCATCCCAGCAGCAACATCAGTACTGCCCACACCTGTGGCAAAAGCACCAAGTGCTCCGTAGGTGCAGGTGTGGGAATCGGCACCGATCACCAGGTCACCAGGAACTACCAGACCCTGTTCGGGAAGGAGACAGTGCTCGATTCCCATTCTCCCGACCTCGAAATAATTGCTGATCCCCAACTTCCGGGCAAATTCCCGGACAACTTTGCACTGTTCTGCAGATTTGATGTCCTTATTGGGAGTGAAATGGTCAGGAACGAGAACAACCCTTTCCGGGTCAAAAACCCGATCGAGACCCAACCTGGTGAACTCCCTGATGGCCACAGGTGCAGTGATGTCGTTGGCAAGAACAACATCGAGCCGACAGTTGACCAGTTCACCGGGACGCACCTGTTTCTTTCCGGCGTGAGCTGCAAGAATCTTTTCGGTAATGGTCATCCCCATCAAAAATTCCTCCTAACCTTTCTTCAGAATCTCCTCACCAAGTTCGTAGATCACCTTATTAACAGCATTGATGTAGGCCTTCACACTGGCTTCAATGATGTCAGTGCTCAACCCCCGGCCGATAAAAGTCCTTCCTTCGTACTCCACACGCACAGTGACTTCTCCGAGGGCGTCCTTGCCGCCAGTGATTGCACTCAAGGAGTAGTCGCTCAACTTGAGGTTGCTGATCCCGGTGATCTTGTCGATCGCCTTAAAGGCGGCATCGACAGGTCCATCCCCACAGGCGGCCTCCTCGGTGACAGTTCCGTTGCGCTGGAGGCCGACAGTTGCCGTCGGAACGATCGTCGTTCCACTGGAGACGTGGAGATAAGCCAGTTGGTAGAGTTCGGGAACCAACCTGATCTCGTTTTTTACAATTGCCTCAAGGTCGCGGTCAGTGATCTCCTTCTTGCGGTCTGCCAGTTCCTTAAACCTGGCGAAAGCCTTGTCAAGCTCCTCATCCTGAAGAATGTAACCAAGTTCAGCCAACCGTTCCCTGAAGGCGTGGCGTCCGGAGTGTTTCCCCAGAACGATGTTCGACTGGGGCAACCCGATCAACTCGGGGTTCATGATCTCATAGGTCGCTCGCTCTTTAAGAACACCGTCTTGGTGAATTCCTGATTCGTGGAGGAAGGCGTTCTTACCGACGATGGCCTTGTTGGGCTGGATCGGCATCCCAGTGAGTGTGCTCACCAGCTTGCTGGTGCGGTAAATCTCCTTAAGATTGATCGCGGTTTCTTTTTTAAAATAAGCCTTCCTGGTGTAAAGAGCCATCACGATCTCTTCGAGGGCTGCATTACCTGCCCTCTCTCCCAGCCCGTTGACAGCACACTCCACCTGAGTTGCCCCATTCTCAACTGCGGCCAGTGAGTTGGCCACGGCCAGCCCAAGGTCATTGTGACAGTGAACACTCAAGACGACTTTATCGATGTTGCGGACACGCCTACGGATCTCGGCAATGAATTCCCCGAATTCGAAAGGAGTAGCATAACCGACAGTGTCAGGAATGTTGACCACAGTAGCACCCGCATCGATCACTGCCTCAACCACCTGGCAAAGGTAGTCGAGATCACTCCTGAAGGCGTCTTCAGCCGAAAACTCCACATCTTCAGTGTAGCTCTTCGCCCGCTTCACTGCAGCAACAGCCAGTTCGAGAACCTCATCCCTGCTCTTGCGGAGCTTATGCTTCAGGTGGATGTCTGAAGTGGCAATAAAGGTATGGATCCTGGGACGCTCAGCCTCTTTGAGGGCTTCCCATGCTCGGTCAATATCCTCCGGGTTCGCCCTGGCGAGGGCGGCGATCACCGGCCCCCGCACCTGGCGAGCGATCTCCTGCACTGCTGCAAAATCACCTGGTGAAGCAACCGGAAACCCTGCCTCGATCACATCAACATTAAGTTTAGCGAGTTGATGAGCGATTTCCAGTTTTTCCTGAACATTCAGGGTTACCCCAGGTGACTGCTCACCATCTCGAAGCGTTGTGTCGAAAATGTAAACCCGTTCCCCCACTTCCTCAACTGCCTCCTATTTTTTACTTCTTCTTGAGCCAGGGCATCATCTCTCTGAGCTTCTTCCCAAC
>LGFL01000044.1 GCA_001508855.1 Thermoanaerobacterales bacterium 50_218 | reverse complement strand
TAATTGTTTAATTCGCCAGGGTTGCGGTTTTATCATGCCAACATTTTCTCAGACGGATTTTACCCTGACAATATCACAGACGGATTACACTATTTTATTGATAAAATTGACAAATTAGGGCATCTATTGCATAATTGTTTTGGGATTTTTTAACTTTGGGGGCCTAAATCAAAGCTAAATCAAAGTTGGACAACTACAGAAAAAGAACTAACAAAGGCTGGGGGAGGAGATGGAAGGAGATGAGGAAGTTCTTCAACACCTTGGGAGGAAGGTTGCTGCTGTGGTTTCTGGTGCTTTCGTTAGTGCCAGTTATTTTTGTTGGAGTGATGAATTTTTATGTTTCCAGGGATCAGATCACCAAAGCCACTAATGATACTCTGCTTGGCAAGGCCCAGGAAGCTGCTGGTGTCATCGATTCTTATCTCGATGATAAAGTTTCTGTGCTCGAAGGACTTGTTCCTCAGCTCAAAAGTCTGAAGGCCGAGGATAAGGAAGCTATAGTTGGGGTTTTGGCAAGGACTAAACCCCTTGTCCGGGACGCCGAGTTCTTCTTCTGGGCCGATAGTTCGGGTATTTCTTACAACGACGTGGGTGGGCAGGCCGACATCAGCGACCGGCAGTACTTTCAGGAAGCGATACAGGGGAAAGTTGCTTTTTCCAGCGTTATTTTGAACCGGGAAACCGGGGCAAAGAGCATTGCTATTGCTGTCCCTGCCGAGGGTTCTGCTGGCACCTTTGTGGTAGGAATGGTCTTGAATACAGGTGTGCTCAATAATCTGGTAGCAAGTGCTAGTTATGGAAAATCAGGTTACGCTTTTATGGTAGACAGCACAGGAATGGTGATGGCCCACCCGAATGAGGAGAAAATCGCTACAGAGAATATCGCCAAAGATGGATCAGAAGAATTAGTGCAGCTTGGCAAAAAGATGATTCAAGGTCAGGCAGGGGTCGGTGTTTACACTGAAGATGGTGTGGAGAAGCTGGTTGCTTACGCCCCTGTCAAGACCACCGGCTGGGTTGTCGCCACTAATGTTCCAGTTGCAGAGATTCACGCTGGTGTTGCTGCGGTGATGCGGGCGACGGTGCTGGTCATCGTGGTTGTGGCTCTTGTGGTGGCCTTGGTTGCTCTGCTGATCAGCAGGCAGATTTCCAGGCCGATCATCAGGCTTTCCGAACATGCGGACGAGATGGCTACAGGTAATCTCAATGTGGAGATCGAGACCGGCTACTACGGGGAATTGGGGATTCTGGCGGAGTCGATGAAAAAGATGTTAAAGAACACGAGGTCGATCGTTATCTCTGTGAGCCAGTCAATTGACCGCCTCGAAAATGCCATCAGGGAGATTTCTCAGGGTTCCTCCCAGACTGCCGAGGCTGCTGGCCAGGTGGCCGAAACCATCAACCAGGTTTCTTCTGGTGTCCAGGAGATGGCTCAGAACGCCACCAATATCACCGATGCTGCTGAAAGAACTGCAGAGCAGATCAATGCCCTGGCCAGGAATGTTGACCAGATTGCCGAAAAGACTGACGAAAATGTGGGCAGAACCGAACACGGAGAAAATGTAATGAAAGATCTTGCCGAAAAGATCAAAAAGACGGCAGCACTTGTAGAAGAAGAGAAACAGGCGATGGTGAGGCTCACAGAGCAGGCGAAGCGCATCGAAGGGATTACCGATATTATCACTGGTATTGCTGACCAGACCAACCTGCTTGCACTCAACGCGGCGATCGAGGCAGCGAGGGCCGGGGAGGCAGGACGAGGGTTTGCGGTTGTTGCTGAGGAAGTGCGCAAACTGGCTGAAGAATCAAGCGCAAGGGCCAACGAAATCGCCAGCCTGATCGGACAGATCACCGGGGATGTGGAGAGATCGGCAAAAGCTACCGAAGAGGCTGCCAAGCTCTTTGAGGAACAGGTGGCTGTCGGAGACCAGGCACTTGAGGAATTTATCCAGATCGCTGCTTCAACACGAGACATCGCCGAACTGCTGAAGGAGGTCAGGCAGCAGGCTGAGGTGGTTACCGAACAGGCCCAAAAGGTCAATTCTGAAGTGGCCAACATTGCTGCCATTTCTCAAGAAAATGCGGCTGCTGCCGAGGAGATCGCTGCTTCTACAGAAGAGATGAGTTCTGCCGCCCATGCGATCAGCTCCAATGCTGACGAACTGGTGACGATGGTAGAGAAGCTGAAGGAGCAAAACAGAAGGTTTGTTTTGTAGAGGTATACTTGCTGAGGGGGTTTGAAGCGGTGGAGCAAAAGCTCTACATTGGGGTAATCGGCTCGGCCGAGGCTCCACCAGAAATCCTTGAGATGGCGAGAAAGGTCGGCAGGGAGATTGCTAAAAGAGGGGCGATCCTCGTCTGTGGCGGTCGGGGTGGGGTTATGGAGGCTGCCGCCAAGGGAGTGTGGGAGGAAGGGGGGCTGGCCGTCGGAATCCTCCCTGGAACCACAAGGAAGGAAGCCAATCCTTATCTGTCTGTCGCCGTGGTTACGGGGATGGGGGAGGCCCGTAATGCCGTTGTTGTCCGCTCCTCTGATGCCGTGATCGCCATTTCTGGTGGATACGGTACTCTTTCCGAGATCGCTCTGGCTCTGAAGATGGGGATTCCTGTGATCGGGCTCAACACCTGGCAGTTGACTGCCCCAGATGGCTCTGGTGGGCACCTACTCCTGGCAAAATCACCTGAGGAGGCGGTTTCCCTGGCCTGGAGGGTGGCCGACGGGGAATAATTCCCAGTTGACATTTCGCGGGGTTTATGCTAAATTTACTAGCAAGATCTGACAAAAGAACCAGGTGCTTAAGGCCTTACAAATTAATAAGATGAGGCGAGAAGAGAAGAGCCGAAGGGAGATGAGACGAGGGACGCGAGAGATCTGGGATGCGACCCAGTACTTCGGTACTGGGTTTTTTGTTTGTTTAGAAGCATTCTCCAGGTGTTGTCTAAGTCTGTTCAAAGGGGGTAAGCGATTTGTTGTTGATGATCGACAACTATGATTCCTTTACCTACAACCTCGTCCAGTATTTCGGGGAAATGGGGGAGAAAGTCCGGGTTTACCGCAATGATGCCATCACCCTCGAGGAGATCAGAGCGATGAGGCCGAAGGCGATCGTTCTATCACCAGGCCCCTGCACTCCCAACGAAGCCGGGATCTGCCTTGACCTCATTTCCTGTTTTGCCGGAAAGATCCCCATCTTGGGGGTCTGCCTGGGCCATCAGGCGATTGGCCAGGCGTTTGGGGCCGAGGTAGTCCGGGCTTCCAGGCTGATGCACGGAAAAACTTCTTTAATCTACCATGACGGAAGGACGATTTTTTCGGGGCTGAAAAATCCTTTTGAGGCCACCCGCTACCATTCGTTGATCCTCAAAAGGGAAAACCTTCCTTCCTGCCTGGAAGTGTCTGCGGAAACAGATCAGGGCGAGGTCATGGGGGTCCGGCACAGGGAGTTTTTTGTAGAAGGTGTCCAGTTTCACCCCGAGTCGATCCTCACCGAAGAGGGAAAACCGCTCTTGCGGAACTTCCTCAGCCAGGTTGCTGGGTTCTGGGAGTCAAGGGCTGCTGGTGAGATGTGAGGAGGCCGATGAAGGTGGAAGGAAAGAAACAAGGAGTAAGGAAGACGGTTTCCGTTGGCAGAGCCGTTATTGGCAGCCCTGAACTGGTTCTGATTGCTGACTTTTCTTCCAAGGGACAGGAGGACATCCTCAAGTGGAGTCGTTTTCTGCGCAGCCGCGGGGTCTCCCTCTTGAAGATGGATTCATTTTCTGGGGAGGCTGACTTTCTGGCCGTGGTCAGGAATGAATTCGGAATGGCAGTGATTACCGGAGTTCAGGAGCCTAGTGACGTCGAGCAAGCGGTTGCCTGTTGTGACATGATCAAGGTTAGTTGGGAACAAGTGTTCAACTGTTCTCTGATCCAGGCGGTAGGAAAAAGCGGGCTTCCCGTTCTGCTGGAGAGGGGGGTAGCAACGACCTGCGAAGAACTGCTGGGGGCTGCCGGTGTTCTTCAGGAAGAGGGAAGTGAGGGAATTGTTTTCTGTATCAGGGAGATCCGCGGGTTTGAGTTTCCCGTGAGGAACGTCCTCGACTTGAGCGCGGTTCCTGTGCTTAAGACCCTTGCGCCCTACCCGGTAGTGGTTGACCCCGGCAGTGCCGCTGGTAATCAGGATTTCGTGAGGGCAATGGCACGTGCTGCCGTTGCTGCGGGGGCCGATGGTTTACTTCTGGAGTTCTCGCAACTTGAGAATCTCGACCTGTTGCTGGAGTTGCGCATGGTGGCAAAGGCGGTAGGGAAGGTGGTCCGCGAGGCTGAAAATGATGATGGTCGGGAAAGAAAGTATCTTGTGGAAGTGAGGGAGGGGGTGGCTAACTGTGATTATTAAAGAGATCGCTCCTTTCGATCCTGTTGCTGTTGGCGAACTTTTGAAGGATCGCCCTTACAGCTTTTTCCTAGACAGTGGCATTGACCCCTACAGGCTGGGACGCTACTCATTCCTGGGGTGGGACCCTTTCCTGGTGTTCCGCTCCAAAGGAGAAAAGGCTGAACTTCTGGTAGAGGGCACCTGGAGGAAGCAGGAGGGGGCACCTTTTGCTGTTCTTCAGGAACTGCTCCGAAGGTTTCGCCTTCCTGTTTTCCAGGAAGTTCCCGTGCCTGCCGGGGCTTTCGGTTATTTTGCCTACGACCTCGGCTGGCAATTAGAGAAACTTCCCCACCAGGCAGTGGATGATCTGCAGGTTCCCGACTGCTACCTGGGCTTCTACGACAGGTTGCTGATTATCGACCACCTGGAGAGTAGAGCCTACCTCACATCAACAGGTTTGCCAGAGACTGGGGTAAGAGCCAGGAAACGGGCTGAGCAGAGGCTGGCGGAGGTGGAGAAACTCCTTGAGGAAGCTGAGCGATTGTCGCAGGAACCATCTCTGCTTGAGGAGAGAGGAGACCCCGCTCTTTTTGCCGATCCGTCAGGTTTTCGCAGGCACTTCACCTGCAGGTCTTACTGCGAGATTGTGCAGAAGGCAAAGGATTACATCGCTGCCGGAGACATCTTCCAGGTCAACCTTTCCCAACGCTTTTCCTGCCCGCTGCGCGTCCACCCCTGGCAGCTTTACAAGAGGTTGCGGAGGATCAATCCTGCGCCTTTTGCTGCCTATCTCGTTTATCCGGAAGTGGTGGTTGCCAGCGCTTCTCCGGAGAGGTTCCTCAAGGTAAGGGAAGGTATTGTGGAAACAAGACCGATTAAAGGAACACGCCGTCGGGGAACTGACCCTCGCGAAGACCAGCAGCTCAAGTTGGAGCTCTTAAGCAGTGAGAAGGACCGCGCTGAGCTGGTGATGATCGTTGACCTGGAGAGGAACGACCTGGGCCGTGTCTGCGAAATTGGCAGTGTCCACGTGCCCGAACTGGTTTGTCTCGAAGAGTACGCCACCGTTTTTCACCTGGTTTCCACAGTCAAGGGAAAACTGGCTCTTGATCGCGACCTGGTTGACCTCCTGAGAGCAACTTTTCCCGGGGGTTCGATCACCGGAGCCCCAAAGATCAGGGCGATGGAGATCATCGAAGAACTGGAGCCGGTAAAGCGAGGGATCTACACCGGTTCGATCGGTTATCTGGGTTTTGAGGGTTCTGCAGACCTGAGTATTGTGATCAGGACCTTCGTGATTAAGAACGGATTTGCCTATTTTCAGGTTGGTGGGGGAATCGTTGCTGATTCTGAGCCTGAAGCTGAATACTGGGAGACGATCTACAAAGGGCGTGCTCTGCTGCAAGCCCTCGGTCTTCAAGAGGAGGTGGTTTTCGAGTGCCCGCTTGTGCCTGGGTGAACGGCAGTTTCGTTTCCGGGGATGAGCCCTGCCTGGGGTTCAGAGAGAGAGGATTTTTGTATGGAGATGGCCTCTTCGAAACAGTAAGGGTTTACCAGGGGAAACCATTTGCCTTGAAGCAGCACCTGGCTCGCCTTAGAGAAGGCTGCCAGGTGTTAAAAATTCCTTATCCCAGGGAGGAAATTGAAAAGGGGCTGCAGGAGGTTCTGGGTTCTGGAGAACTGCAAGAGGGAACCCTGAGGATCACGGTGACGCGAGGAGAAGCAGGGCGGGGGTTGCTTCCCTCTTCTGACACCAAGCCAACGGTGGTGATCTCGGCGCATGTCGGAGAGCCTTATTCTGCGGAAGCATACGAACGAGGCTTTCGAGCAGTTACTGTGAGTTTTCCCCGCAACCAGTTTTCCCCTCTAGTTTCCCTGAAGTCCCTAAACTTTTTGGAAAACGTCCTTGGTCGCTTGGAGGCTGCTGGTTGTGGGGCAGATGAGGGAATCTTCTTGAACCTCAAAGGGGAGGTAGCCGAGGGGACGATCAGCAATCTGTTTCTCGTTTTTCCCGGAGACCTGATCGTGACTCCCCATCTGGAGAGCGGGATTCTGCCAGGGATTACCAGGGAGATCGTGATCAGGCTGGCGCGGGAGAGGGGTTTTACGGTTGAGGAGAAGGCCGTTTTTCCTGAAGACTTCAGGAGAGCGCAAGAAGCATTCCTTACTAACTCGCTTCTGGAAGTGATGCCCTTGGTTGCTGTTGATGGCAGGGAGATCGATTCTGGAAAGCCGGGGTGTGTCGCTCCATTACTGAGGAAGGCTTATCAGGGATACGTTTTTCAGAGTGTTGCAGCAGGAGAATGAGGTTGCTTTGGCGAAGACATCTAAGTAATAATGGAGGAATTTCGATGGAGCGTTTTGCTGCATCCTGGAGCGGTGGTAAGGATTCTGCGCTCGCTTTTTACCGAGCGCGACTTGCGGGACTCGAGGTCTCTCGTTTGTTGACGATCTTCGATGATCAGGGTTTGACGCGGTCTCACAGGATCCCTCGGCTGATCATCAAGAAACAAGCTGAAGCCATCGGACTCCCTTTTGTTGAAGGTGTTGCATCCTGGGAGACCTATGAAGACGAATTCAAAAGAATTCTGGGAGAACTCCGAAAAGAAGGGTTCACTGGCTGTGTTTTTGGAGACATCGATTTGCCTGAACACCTTGCCTGGTGTCAGAGGGTCTGTTCTGAAGTTGGACTTTCTGCTGTTCATCCTCTCTGGGGGGAGAGGCAAGAAGATCTAGTGGAAGAGTTCGTCAGACTGGGCTTCCAGGCGGTGATCGTGGTTGTCCGACTGGAAAAGCTTGGTGTAGAGTTTCTAGGAAGAGTGCTTGATGAGAGCCTGCTCCAGGAGTTTAAAGATATGGAGATCTCTCCAGGAGGAGAACTTGGAGAGTACCATACCCTTGTGGTTGCGGGGCCAGTTTTCCAGAATCCTGTGATCGATGATTATTCGAGCCTTTCGGCGCTCCGTCGCATCGTTCATCAGGGGTACGGGTTTCTGGATCTGGCTTCACTGAATCTTAGGTGAGTGTGATATGGGAGATGCGGACGTGTGATTCCCTATACCTTGAAACACATCCTGATCCTGCGCTTGCTTATGTGTTATCGGTTCGAGTCAGCCCGCTCTCTCCAGAATCTGCTTTTCCTCGCCAGCGCCGAGAAAACCGAGCGTCAGCAGTTAGGGGTCTACGATTTTGTTCGCACCCGGACCGGTGCCTACAGCAGGACTGTCAGACGCATCCTCGATGAATTGAAAAAGGAAGGGCTGATTGTCGAGAAACCAGAGTTGTGTCTCACTGACAAGGGCAGGGAGATCTATTCCAGCCTTGGCGCCTCCTTGAACCCTTTTTTTTCCTTTTGGAGCCTCTGTGTCGACATTGTTGAGCGTTACGGAGGAAATCCGGAGAACTTAAACAAGGCTGTCTTTTACAACCTTATTTTCCGCAGGGCGAAGCTCGGCGAAAGGATCTTCCCTTCTTACCTGTGGTGAAGACTCACTAACAATTGGGAACTCTTCAGGTGTAAGCACCTTGGCGATGTAGAGGTCTTTGTTTTTGGAGAGGTCGACTTCCCGGAATTTGGGCAGTTCCTTGAGTTCGGGATCGAAAATCACCCGCACCACTGGGCGGTGGCGGTAGTTCTTGTTGACATCTACGACAATTCCGATTTCCCCGGTGTTCAGTTGGACTGGAGTAGTCACCGGGTAAGGGGCGATGTTCTTCGTGAAGGCAGCGACGATTTCGGGGTCGAGGGTGCGCTCCGCCTGGTGTGCGATCGTGTCAAGTGCCTGATGGGGAGGTATCCCCAACCGGTAGGGGCGGTCGGAAACAAGCGCGTCGTAGATGTCAGCGACCGCCGTGATCATGGCGTAGGGGTGGATCTCTTTCCCTTTCAGGCCACGGGGGTAGCCACTACCGTCAAGGCGCTCGTGGTGCTGAAAAGCCACGTGAGCAGAGAGGAGAGAGATTTCTGGGGCCTGACGCAGGATCTCGAAACCTGCGTGAGGGTGTTTCTTGATTGCTTCGAACTCATGGTCATTAAGGGGTTCGACTTTGTTAAGAAGTGCGGGATCGATCTGTGTTTTGCCGATATCGTGAAGGAGGGCGCCGATGCCCAGGTCACGCAACTGGGCCTTGTTGAAGCCTAGGGAGGCGCCTGTGATCACAGAGAGCACGCAAACATTGACAGAATGGGCAAATGTGTAGTTGTCGTAAGCCCTGACCTCAGCGAGATTGACGAGGGCGTTTTTGTTTTTCAGGATCTCGTTGATGATGTGCTCCGTGGTACTGTAGATGGCTTTCACGTTCAGTTTCCGATTCTCCCGTGTCTCTTGGAAGACCTTGACAACAGTGGACTCGGCCCGGAGGCGCGTTTCTTCAGAAATGGCCTCGATGAACTCGATCCCATCGGTGTATTTGTCGTGAATGTAAATCGAAGAAATGCCCAGCGCTTTCAGGCGTTTGATGTAGTGTTCCTCAAGCTGGATACCAGCAGTGAGAAGCACCTTTCCATTTGAGTTGTAAATGTGCCGTGCCAAGATCATTCCCGGTCTGGCTTTTTTTAGCGGTATTCTGAGCATTTACCTTCTCCTTACCTCTGGTGGGTTGTGTAGGTTCCCTTTTTTATTTTTCGCTCTTCGACAATTTACTCCTTCAAAGGTTGCCAGGATTTTTTCTGAGGTGTAAGATGGAAGCTGTAAGGGGGTTCAGTGTAAATGGACAAGTTTTCGGTACTAGCGGTCGACATCGGAGCAGGGACCCAGGATATCCTCCTCTACGAACAAGGGGTTCCTGTGGAAAACTGCGTCAAAATGGTGCTTCCTTCCCAGACGCGGATTTTCGCCAAGAGAGTGGCACAAGCTACCGAACGTTGCCAGGATATATTTCTGTGTGGCCGCCTGATGGGAGGGGGGCCGGTTGTGAGGGCACTGAAACGTCACCTGGCTGCTGGACTGCGGGTCTATTCCTTGCCCGGGCCCGCAAAGACCATCCGCGATGATCTCCGGGAAGTCGAGGCGATGGGGGTAGAGATCGTCGACGAGGCTCCCCAAAAGTTTTGCATCGGGCTCTACCTCCAGGACCTTGACATGGATAACCTCCGTCAGATGCTTTCCCTTTACGATGTCGAACTTCCGGAGACAGTTGCTGTTGCCGTCCAGGACCATGGTGAGGCCATCGGGAAGAGCAACAGAAGGTTTCGCTTTGAGCACTGGGAGCACTTCCTCGAAGAGGGAGGGCGGCTCTCTGATTTACTCTACAGGGAGGTCCCGCCTTACCTGACGCGGATGAAAGCGATTCAGGAGATTGTTCCCGGAGCCTTTCTGATGGACACTGGTGCTGCGGCGATTTGGGGTGCGCTCCTCGACCCTGCTGTTGCCGCTCACCGGGAAGATGGGCTCGTTGTGGTCAATGTCGGCAACCAGCACGTTCTCGCCGCCCTTGTCCGGGGTGAGCGCGTCTGGGGCATCTTCGAGCACCACACCCGTCTGATGACACCTGAGAAGCTTCGGGATTATCTGGATCGCTTCGTCAAAGGGAATGTCACCAATGATGAGGTTTATGATGATGGTGGGCACGGTTGCGCCCGGGTTTCTGGTGCTCCTGGATGGGAGTGCTTTGATTTTGTTGCCATCACTGGTCCTAACCGTTGCCTTGCCGAGGGGATCGGCTACTTTGCGGTGCCTTACGGAGACATGATGCTCAGCGGCTGCTTTGGCCTGGTCGCTGCAGTTAAAGAGCACTTGAAAAATTTAAATAATTGACGGGGAATTATCAAAAACGGTTGGAGGGAAAGTAAAGTGAAGGACACCAGCAAACTCTGGGACCTTTTGGTTGTGGGGGCAGGCCCGGCCGGAATTGCCGCGGCGATCAATGCCCGCGTCAGGAGAAAAGAGGTGCTCGTTTTGGGTGCCGAGATCGGCTCCAGTAAGTTGCGGAAAGCGCCTCAAGTGGACAACTATCCGGGGCTTTCGGGGATCAGTGGAGAGGAACTCATGGAAAGGTTCCTCGATCATGCCCGCGGTCTTGGTGCAGTGATCGAGGAAGCCAGGGTGGAGATGGTTTATCCTGGTGAGGAGTTTACCTGTATGACGAAAGACTTCCAGATGTTCAAGGCACGTGCTGTGATTCTGGCAACAGGTGTCCGGCAGGCACTTCTGCTGCCAGGGGAAAAGGAACTGCTCGGTCGGGGTGTCAGTTACTGTGCAACGTGTGATGCTGGTCTTTACAAAGGGAAGGATGTGGCTGTCATTGGTGACAGCCCCGAGGCTGAAGGAGAAGTCAATTTCCTCGCTGAGCTCTGTCACAAGGTCTACTACTTCCCCCTGTACAAAGGAGATGTGCAGGTAAGTTCGAATGTGGAGGTCCGTCTGGAGAAGCCACGGGCGATCTTGGGGGAAGAAAGGGTTAATGCCCTCTATCTTTCTTCAGGTGAAGAACTTCCTGTTTCCGGTGTTTTCGTGATTCGTGATGTCAAGCCAGGGGAGCAACTTGTCGAAGGGCTCAAATTGGACGATGGGGCGATTGTGGTCGGAAGGGGGATGGAAACGAACATCCCCGGCATCTTTGCAGCGGGAGACTGCACAGGTAAACCCTACCAGATCGGGAAGGCTGTTGGCGAAGGTTTGACCGCAGCTTTGAGTGCTGTTGCTTATCTTGACCAGCGCTAGTTAATAATCGGGGTTGCCGTTTTTGTTGAGGCGCATGGCAAAGGTGAGGAATCCGGTGTGGCCGACCATTTGGTGCTCAGGGCGCACACTCGGAGACTGAACATGCCATTTTCTGATGAGCACCTCCAGTGTCTCCAGGTACTGCAGTTGGGGGAAGTTCTCCATTTCCTGCTGCAGTTTTTCCACCTGGTTGGTGCTGGGGAGGTAGAAGGCCACAAGACCGGAAGGCTTGAGGGCATCCGCGAGGTTCTCTAAAGCCTTCCAGGGTTCGGGAACATCGATCACCGCTCTGTCGAGGTGGGGGTCGGGGATCTCCTCGTAGATGTCGACGTTCCGCAGGATCATGTTAAGGGGGCCTTCCCCGAAGAAATTGGTGATGTTCTCGAGGGCGAATTCCAACATATCCATTCTGTTGTCGTAGCCAAGGACGACACCTGAAGGGCCGACGACTTCGAGCAAGGCGATCATCAGTGCTCCCGAACCTACACCTGCTGTGAGCACCTTCGCCCCAGGGAAGATGTCTGCCCACATCAGGATGATGCCGATGTCCTTCGGGTAAATGATGTTGCTTTTGCGGGGCATCGTCATGATGTAGTCCTTCAGGGTGGGGCGGTAAATGGTGAAGCTCTTCTTCCCCGAGATAGAGGAGGTTTCACTACCTGGCATTTTCCCGATGACTGTCTCGGGGTCAATTTTGCAGTTGCGGTAGCGCTTGATCTTGATCGTTTTTTCGCTGGTGACTTTTTTGATCTCCTTTTTTCCGGCTGCATCCCTGAAGATGACCAGTTCTCCTTCCTGGATCGGTTTGTCGTATCCGTATCTGTCCAAGACCTTCCCCTCCTGTTTTCCTTTCCATTCTACATTTGGTTTTTTCTCTGGTCAATGCTTAACCCCCTGATTTTTTCCCGCTTTTTGGTGGCAGAACGCTTAAGTTTATTCCCTCTCCTTTTCGGCGCCGGAGGCCCCGGCTTTCAAGCCTGGGGGAGGAAGACGCGGTTGACACCTCCTTCAATGTGATGTAAAATGAAGCCATGAAACTTGTGAAATCAGTTAAATGCAAGCTCCAAGTTAATACTGAACAAGCCACTATCCTTCTGGAAACCCTGCAGCGGTTCGCCGACGCATGCAACGACATCCTCCGCGTCTCCCGGGAAAACCATACCACCAACAAAGTTAAACTCCAGCACCTCTGCTACCGGGAGATTAAGGAGAAATACGGCCTACAGGCCAACCTCGTAATCCGCGCTATCGCGAGAGTGGCCGAAGCTGCCAAAAAGAAGCGGAAGCAGTCCAAACCCAGAAAGTTCAAACCCACCAGCATGAGCCTCGACCAGCGCACCTTTTCCTTCAACGAGAAGCGCTGGGAAGTCTCTATCTCTACGGTAGCAGGCAGGCTCAAACTCCCGCTTGCCATCGGCAATTTCCAGCGCGGCTTGCTTGCTGGACAGAAGCCCACTTCAGCTACCCTCTGCTACAACAGGCGCAAGAAGGAGTTCTACATCAACATTGTAGTAAACCGTGAAGTCCCATTTCCGCCGAAAGACGGCAGCATCGTAGGCGTTGACCGCGGCATCTACAACCTCGCCGCCACCTCCAACGGACTGAAGTTTTCCGGGCGGCAGGCCATGCACATCCGCAGGCACTACGCCCGGTTGCGGCAGGCGCTCCAGACCAAAGGCACGAAGGGGGCGAAACGCCTCTTGAAACGGCTGTCGGGGAAGGAGCGCCGCTGGATGGCCGACCTCAACCACAGGATCGCAAAAGCCATCGTCAGCTCCTGCAAGCCCGGTGATGTCATCGTAATGGAAGACCTGCGCTATATCAGGGAGCGAATCCGGGTTACCAAGGAGCAACGTCTTCTCCAGCACTCCTGGGCCTTCGGGCAGCTCGGTGCCTTTATCGAGTATAAGGCGGCCGAGCGCGGGATTGCTGTGGTCTATGT
>LGFL01000043.1 GCA_001508855.1 Thermoanaerobacterales bacterium 50_218 | reverse complement strand
TTGGAACGAAAGCACTTGCTTCGCAACCTGCCTGCGGTTCACGAACTGCTGAGCCTCTTAAGGGAGAGGTGTCCCAATTATCCGCTGGCAGTTCTCAAGGAAGCTGCGCGTGAGGTTCTTGACAATTGGCGGAACCTGATTCAGGAGGTGGGGAAAGAGCCTCCGGGGCTTGGGGAACTCGTGTTTGAGGCTGAGGAAAGGGCGAAAAAGAAGCTTCTTCCGAGACTGCGCAGGGTGATCAATGCCACAGGTGTGGTCATTCACACGAACCTGGGGCGTGCTCCTTTGTGTGAGGAAGCCTGTGAGGCTCTCCAAAACATTGCCAGAGGCTACTGCAACCTGGAGGTCAATCTGGAAACAGGAAAGCGGGGTTGGCGCTATAGTCATGTTGAGGAGCTCCTCAAAAAGTTAACTGGGGCAGAAGCCGCTTTAGTGGTTAACAACAACGCTGCTGCTGTTTTCCTGGCACTGCATACCCTGGCGCGCGGCAAGGAAGTGGTGGTGTCACGGAGTGAACTCGTGGAAATTGGCGGGTCTTTCCGCATTCCTGAGGTCATGGCTCAGAGTGGTGCTCGCCTTGTCGAAGTTGGGACAACGAACAAGACCTATCCAAGAGATTACGAGGAGGCTATTGGACCGGAGACTGCGTTGTTGATGAAAGTTCACCCGAGCAACTTCCGGATCCTCGGCTTTACCCATGAGGTTACGAGGGAGGAACTGGTAGCTATCGGACGCAAGCATGGGGTTCCCGTTCTTGAGGACTTAGGGAGTGGTTGCTTGGTCGACCTCAGGAATTACGGAGTTGGTGCTGAGCCACCGGTGCCAGCCAGTATTCAAGCTGGAGTAGATGTGGTTACCTTCAGCGGAGATAAGCTCCTTGGCGGTCCCCAGGCTGGGATCATCGTGGGTCGTAGTGTATATCTCCAGAAGATGAAGGAAAACCATCTTTTACGGGCATTGCGGGTTGATAAATTGACAATCGCTGCTCTTGAAGCCACTCTTAGGAAATACCTGGACCAAGGTGCTGTGGAATCTCTACCTGTCTTGAGGATGCTGACGTTATCCCAGGAACAGCTTGCTGCCAGGGCCGAACAGCTGAAAAAAAAGATTGAGGCTCTGGTGGGTGGATCTTGTGATGTGGAAGTGGAAAAAGGTGTTTCTCGGGTTGGAGGAGGGGCCCTGCCGTTAACAGAACTTCCGACAACACTTGTGGCCCTGCGCCCGAGAGAAATGAGTGCAGAAAAGCTATTATCTCTGCTTCGCCAGGGCGAGCCTCCGGTATGTGCCCGCTTGCAGTCTGATAGTGTGCTTATTGATCCCCGGACTCTTGGTGATGGAGAAGAAGAACTGCTTGTGGAAGCAGTAGCAACTGCAGTTAAGGGTCGTGAGAGAGATAAACGAAAGGGTAACTAAGGGTGGTGGTAATTGTGAAGTCCTTTATCATCATCGGGACTGCAGGACATGTTGATCATGGAAAAACCGAACTGGTAAAGGCTCTTACTGGAGTTGATACTGACCGCCTTAAAGAGGAAAAAGAGAGAGGCATTTCTATTGACCTCGGGTTCGCACCCCTTCATCTGCCTGGAGGGATTCTCGCTGGGGTTGTTGATGTACCTGGACATGAGCGGTTTGTGAAGAACATGCTTGCTGGTGCAGGTGGCGTTGACCTGGTGATTCTCGTGGTGGCAGCTGACGAGGGAGTCATGCCTCAGACAAGAGAGCACCTGGATATTCTCCAGCTTCTGCATGTGCAGAAGGGAGTCATCGCGATTACCAAGGTCGACCTCGTTGACGAAGAATGGCTGATGCTTGTTGAGGAAGAGGTTCGCGAGTTGCTTAAGGGAACCCGCCTGGAAGGTGCCCCCATGGTTCCCGTTTCTGTAGTTACAGGTCAGGGGTTGGAGGAGTTGCGGCAGCACCTTGCGCAGATGGCCAAAGAAGTGGAACCCAAGCCTGTTTCCGGTCCTGCTCGCCTGCCGATTGACCGGGTTTTTTCGATCAGCGGTTTTGGCACTGTAGTTACCGGAACTCTATTTAGTGGTAAGATCAAACTCGGTGACGTTGTAGAAATCTTGCCTCATGGCGTGCAGGTGAGGGTGCGTTCTCTCCAGGTTCACGGCCAAAAAGTAGAGGAGGCCTGTGCCGGGCAGCGGGTTGCCGTCAACCTCACTGGTGTTGAGGTGCACCAGATCTCCCGGGGAGATGTGCTCGTAACCCCGGATGCCTTTGTTAGTGAGAAGCGCCTGACAGCATTTTTACACCTGCTGCCGCGTGTCAATAGAAATTTAGAAAACTGGCAGCGTGTCCGCTTTCACCTGGCCACAAAGGAAACATTTGGCCGTGTTCGCTTGTTAGACCACCAGCAGTTACGGCCAGGTGAGGATGGTTTTGTTCAAATTGAGCTTGAAGAACCTGTGGTAGCTGCCGTGGGTGACCGTTTTGTGTTGCGGGCTTATTCTCCGGTAACCACAATTGGTGGTGGCGAGATCATTGAAATTGGGGGACCTCGCTACCGTCGTTTCCGAACCTGGGTCATCGAGCATCTCGAAAGGAAGATGTCAGGAGCCCCTGAGGATAAAATCGCCGAGGAGTTGCAAAGGTTGAAGAGACCGGTGACTGTAAAAGAACTGGCAACACGAACCGGGATGAATGATGAAGAAGTGAAAGAGATTACTGCCAGGATGGAGAAGGTTGGTAAAATTGGTGCTTTTGAAGTCTCTGGAGAAGTTTTTTTAGTTTCTGTGTCCAAAATTAGGGAGTGGCAAGAGACTGCTGTGAACGCTCTTAAGGAATATCATCAGCATTATCCCCTGCGGTTAGGGATGTTGAAGGAAGAGTTGCGCACCCGCTTCTTCGATTTTCTTCCTCCGCGGTTCTACCAACTGCTTTTAGAGGCTTGGGTAAAAGAGGGTGTTTTTGTTTTTCGAGATCAGGCAATTGCTCTCCCTGATTTTTCTGCCGGCTTGACTCAAGAGCAGGAGAAGATATTTGAGAAGTTACTGGCAAAGTTCCAGGAAAATCCTTTTGCTCCTCCCAATGAGGAAGAGGTTATGGCTCTCTTGGGCAAAGAGGGCAGCGAACTGCTGCAGTATGCCCTTCAGAAGGGCTTTCTGGTGAAACTTGGTGAGGGACTTTATTTTTCGAAAGAAGCTATTTCTCGAGCCTGGGGGGTTATCGAAAATCACTTACAACAGCATCAAGAAATTACCGTTGCCCAGGCGAGAGACCTCCTGGGGACATCGCGACGCTACTGCATTCCTCTTCTGGAATACTTTGATCGGGAGAAAAAAACCCGCAGAATTGGTGACAAAAGGGTCCTTTACAAAGCAAAAGCAAGTAAATAAAAAATAAAGAGAGGAATATCAAGTTTTTTAGCGAATTAGGTGATGGTGGAAGTCATCAAGAAAGGAGTGAGAATTTAGGAGAGAGGCAAGGAAACACTTCAACAGACAAAAAAATAAAAGTGTGGGAGGGAGAAAAGTGGCGAAGTTAGTTTCGTCGAGAAAACTGCGTTACTATGCCTTGGCTACTGCTGTTTTCTTTCTTTTAGGAGTACTGCTTTCTGGTTGCGGTGCTCCGCAAAAACAATCTGAGGCGGAGAAAATCAAGATCGGGATCAATTACGAGCTTTCGGGTAAGGTGGCAACTTATGGAACCAGTTGCAAAAACGGAGTAGTGCTTGCCCTTGAAGAGATCAACAAGGCTGGCGGAGTTCTTGGAAAACAGATTGAAGTGATCGTCAGGGACAACAAATCAGATACTGCGGAATCGGTTAATGTGGCTACACAGCTGGCTTCTATGGGAGTTGTGGCCATGATTGGTCCGGCGACAACCGGTGATGTGATGGCTGCCGAGCCTGTGGCCACAAGCAACAGGATTCCCTTGTTGACCACTTCAGCGACTGCCCCGACAGTGACTTTTGACGAGGAGAAGAACAAAGTTCGGGAGTACATCTTCCGCATCTGTATTATTGACCCTGATCAGGCAATGGTGATGGCTGACTTTGTCTGGAACAACCTGAAGCTGAAAAAAGGTGCCATTATGATGGATACAGGCAATGACTACAGCAAAGGACTTGCTGAGAAGTTCAAGGAGTACTTCGAGGCTAAAGGTGGTAAAATTGTTGCTACAGAAGGTTTTGTCGATACCGACACTGTATTCAAGCCCCAGTTGACCAAGATTTGGGCAAAAAAACCAGAATTTATCTACATTCCTGCTTATTATAACCAGGTCGGCCTGATCGTCAAACAGGCGCGCGAACTGGGTATTGATGTTCCCTTCCTAGGAGCCGATGGTTGGGATTCTCCTGAATTGGTGAGCATTGCCGGAGCCAAGGCTTTGAACAACACCTACTTTACTAACCACTACTCTTCTCAAGACCCCTCGCCGGAAGTCCAGGCTTTTGTCAAGGCCTACAAAGAAAAATACGGCGTGGAACCTGATTCCTTTGCTGCTCTTGGCTATGATGCCGGCAGGTTGATGGCCGAGGCGATTAAGCAGGCAGGTGCAGCTGATCCTCAGAAGATCCGCGATGCCCTGGAGAAAATCAAGGACTTTCCGGGAATCACTGGTAAGCTTTCCTTTGATGAAAAGCACAATCCGATCAAGGAAGTTGCTATTATCAAGATGGTCGACGGTAAGCAAGAGCTGGTAACGAAGCTTGTTCCCAAGAGGTGATGTTGTGGAAACGGGATTGGGAGGGTTGAAACCCTCCCTTTTCCTGTTCCCCGGATAAGGAGTAACTGGAGGCGATTAGTTATGCAGGAATTTTTCCAGCAACTGCTCAATGGGCTTTCACTGGGGAGCATCTATGCCTTGATAGCTGTAGGTTACACGATGGTTTACGGAATTATTCAGCTGATCAACTTCGCTCATGGAGATGTGCTCATGGTCGGAGCCTATGTTGGTTTAGGAATGGCTCTTGCAGGGTTTGGGCTGGTTCCCAGTATTCTCGTGGCCATGCTTGTCTGTGCTGTTTTGGGGGTGGTCCTCGAAAGAGTGGCATACAGGCCGCTGCGCAATGCCAGCCGTTTAGCTGCACTTACTAGCGCTATTGGAGCCTCTCTTTTTCTGGAATACGGAATGATGGCAGTTTTTTCTCCAAGGACACGGTCATACCCTGTGCTCTTGCCCGATAAAATCTATAATTTTTACGGGATCAGGATTGCCACGAAAGATTTTCTCATTTTAGGGACAACTCTTGTGCTGGTGGTGTTCCTCCAGTACATCGTTTACAGGACAAAAACAGGTAAGGCGATGCGGGCTGTTTCTTTCGACAAAGATGCTGCCCGATTAATGGGCATCAATGTCGATTCTACGATTGCGGTAACCTTTGCCCTCGGTTCAGCACTTGCTGCTGCCGCCGGGGTGCTCATAGGTATTTATTTTAATGCGGTTTATCCGTTGATGGGGTTAATGCCAGGGCTCAAGGCATTTGTGGCTGCGGTTTTAGGAGGCATTGGAAATATTCCTGGGGCGATGGTTGGTGGGATTCTTCTGGGGATGACCGAGGCCCTTGTCAGCGGCTACGGAGGCTCGATGTTCAGGGATGCAGTTGCCTTCGCCATCCTCATTTTAATTCTTCTCGTAAAGCCTACAGGGTTGCTAGGCACCAGAGTTGAAGAAAAGGTGTAGGTGAAATAAATGAAGGAGAAAAACTGGTTCCAGACGCTGATCATATTTATAGTCTTGTTTGCCGTTTACGGGGTTGTCCAGTTAGGCATCAGCGAGAACTTGATCTCTGATTACTACCAGACAAATATTTTTCTCGCAGGGATCAATATCATCCTTGCGGCAACCCTCAATTTAATCAACGGGTTCACGGGTCATCTTTCCCTTGGCCATGCTGGCTTTATGGCTGTTGGTGCTTACACTTCTGTTGTCGTGACGATGAAGCTGGGTTATCCTTTTCCCTTGGCTGTCCTTGCAGGGATGGTTTTTGCTGCTGTGGTGGGGTTTATTATCGGGTTGCCCACACTGCGGCTTCGCGGCGATTACTTGGCGATTGCCACTTTGGGCTTTGGTGAGATTATCAGGGTGATTCTGGTAAACGTTGAGTATCTTGGGGGTGCCACCGGAATTCTGGGTATCCCCAGACTTGTCAACTGGACCTGGCTCTTTTGGGGCACGGTGCTTACTCTGGTTCTGATCCGTAATTTTGTGAGATCTAGCCATGGAAGGGCTTGTCTGGCTATCAGAGAAAACGAAATAGCAGCAGAGATGATGGGGGTGAACTCCACCTATTACAAGGTTCTTGCCTTCGTGCTGGGTGCCGCCGGAGCAGGTTTTGCCGGGAGCCTTTATGCTCACTATTTTTACGTGATTCAGCCTTCGAAGTTTTCTTTTTTGCTTTCCTTCGACATCCTCGTTATGGTTATGGTAGGCGGATTGGGGAGCCTCACTGGCTCCTGTGTGGGAGCACTGTTGCTCACGGTCCTCTCGGCACTGTTGCAGAACTTTCCCGAGTTCAGAATGGTTTTGTATGCTGTGATGCTGATTATTTCGGCAATTTACCGGCCTCAGGGTCTTTTCGGAGACAAAGAAATTTCGGCTCAGCTGTTGTCCAGGTGGGGAGGGATTTTCCGTGCCACTTCTCGAAGTGAGTAAACTCAGTAAAAGTTTCGGAGGATTGGTGGCCCTTTATAATTTCAACCTTGCTGTGGAACAGGGGGAGTTGATTGGATTAATCGGACCGAATGGCGCCGGCAAGACTACTGTCTTCAATCTGCTTACTGGTCTGTACCCTCCTTCATCGGGAAAGATGGTTTTTGCCGGGAAGGACCTTCGAGGGAAAAAACCCCACCAGATAACTCGGATGGGAATAGCTCGGACCTTCCAGAACATTAGGCTTTTTGGAAACCTGACAGTTTTAGATAATGTCAAGATTGCCTACCAAAGCGGGCATAACTACGGGTTGATTCCCGCCTTTTTCCGGTTACCTCCATTTCAGAAGAAGGAGAAAGAAATAGAAGAGGCTTCCCTTGAGTTGCTGGAGATTTTTAGATTGCGGGAGCGGGCTGGCGAGCGGGCGGCTAACCTCCCTTATGGAGAGCAAAGGAGGCTGGAGATTGCCCGCGCTCTGGCTACAAAGCCGCGTCTTCTCTTGCTTGATGAGCCGGCGGCAGGGATGAATCCTCAGGAAACGAAAGAACTGCAATCCTTAATTAGGTGGATCAGGGATCACTTCCAGTTAACGGTGATTCTCATTGAGCATGATATGTCCCTGGTAATGGGTGTTTGCGAACGGGTGGTAGTGCTCGACTATGGCTCGATCATTGCTGAAGGGACTCCAGAAGAGATTAAGGAAGATCCGCGGGTGATTGAGGCCTACCTCGGAGAGGAGGGGGTGGCTTCATGACTCCGAAGCAGCCGCTTCTTGTTCTTGAGGATCTCCATGTTTATTATGGAGCAATCTGGGCAATTAAGGGAATTAACCTTACTGTAAATGAAGGAGAGATTGTCAGTCTGATTGGGGCCAATGGTGCGGGAAAGAGCACTACCCTGCGGGCGATTTCAGGAATTGTCCGGGGATCTTCAGGAAGGATCCTCTTTCAAGGTGAAGATATTACCAGGATTCCGGCTCATGAAATCGTTAAGCTGGGGATTGCCCAGGTTCCCGAAGGCAGGAGGGTCTTCGCCAATCTGACAGTTTTTGAAAACTTGGAACTGGGAGCATTTATCAGAAAGGATAAGAAGGAAGTCAAAAAAGATCTGGATTACGTGTTCACACGTTTTCCCCGCCTCTGGGAGAGGAAAAACCAGGTTGCTGGAACCCTCAGTGGAGGGGAGCAGCAGATGCTGGCCATTGGCCGAGCTTTGATGACCAGACCGCGGCTGTTGCTCCTTGATGAACCGTCAATGGGTCTGGCACCTTTGCTGGTGAAGGAGATTTTTGCAATTATTAGGGAAATCAATGGCGATGGGACAACTATTCTTCTGGTCGAGCAGAACGCCAGAATGGCTCTCCAGATTGCCGATAGGGCCTATGTCTTGGAGACGGGAAGAATTGTTTTGGAAGGTCAGGCTCAGGAGCTTGCTGAGTGTGATGAGGTGAAAAAGGCGTATCTAGGGGGTTAAGGCTGTTTAATCAGGGTTTTTGAGCTTCTAAGGAGGTGATTGTTGTGCGTGTCCGCGATAAGATGACCCCAGATCCGATCACAATTACACCAAAAACAACCGTGGCCGAGGCACTTGACCTGATGCGCGAAAACAAAGTCCGGCGCCTCCCTGTTCTTGACAAAGGAAAACTTGTGGGCATTGTTACAGACAGGGATTTATGTGAAGTTTCTCCATCTCCTGCTACTTCTCTGAGCATCTTTGAGTTGAATTATCTTCTGGCTCGAACAAAGATCAGTGAAATCATTAAAAAACAACGGTTGATCACCATTGAACCTGATGCTTATCTCGAGGAAGCGGCTTTGATCATGAGAGATAACCAAATTGGAGCAATTCCTGTGGTCGAAAAGGGGAAACTTGTGGGCATCATTACCGAAAGCGACATTTTTGATGCCTTTATTGAGCTGATGGGGCTTCGGGAGCCGGGAATGCGTCTGGAACTCGAACTTGAAGATGAGCCAGGGATGCTCATCAAAGCAGTAGAAATCATCTGGAGACAGGGAGGAATTATTTCTCATATTGCTGTTTTTCGAACTCAAAAAGGAAAGGTTACTCTTGTCATTCAATTACAGTGTGAGGAGACAGGAGCAATTGTTGCTGCTCTGGAAGACGCAGGAATCAACGTCAAATCAGTAGCCTGGAAAGGACATGCCACGATTCGCTAGGAGAGGCTACCTAGACGAGGTTTTGAGTGATATGATAAAATTTTGAGTGGGGGCGGATTGGGCCTGGTGGCCCGCCTGGACTTCAAATCCAGTGGGAGGCATGAGGACTGTCTCCGGTGGGTTCGATTCCCACACGCTCCCGCCAGTTATCACTACAACTGCAATTTTGGGGAGTTGAGTTTTCTAAGTCAGTAGCTACTGCGTTCTGTTGACTCACAACAGGTTGGCAATGTTTTTAAGCGTATTTTTAATTTTTTGCTGCTTTGAGGGGAGTTTATCCCTCTTTTTTTGTCTCTTGAGTGTTCTGGTGCCCAGCTCATCTACTGCCAGAAAGTGGCTACAATTTTCTGGACTGTTTCCGAAATTTCGGTACTAATTATCCTGAGAGCTTCGGGTTTTCAGAAGACCAAGGAGTACCCTGTACGGCCCAGGTGTTCCTGGAGGGATAAGAGCTATACGGTCACAATCGCGAATTTTGTAGTCCAGTGCTTGAGCTTTTCCATTTACTAGAATGGCTTCAACTTCATTTATGTCGAGTTGGATGAGATCCAGTAATTCTCTCAGGGTGCAACCTTCGTTGACCTCCATGCGGTGAGGATAGCTCCAATTTCGCTCACGGAAGATTTTGTAGAGATCTGCAAAACCTCGCAATTCAATTTTCGGCATCACACGGCCTCCTTTGTTGAAGGATTGTAAAGATGTGTTGTAGAAGAACTGTGATCAACCCGCAGTATTATCTTAAGCAAATTGCATGCCAGTTGTGGCCTTGGGGGGATCTCCAGGAATGTTTCCTACTGATAGGAAATTACGGCTGTTAGAGCGGTTGACTGGAGTTCATGTTTCTAAACTCAGTCATTTTACCGAGCTCAAGGCTAAAATAGATGAAATTACCAGGAGAAATCTCCAGCTGGAAATCTTGATGGAAATCGCCCGTCAGATTAACCTGCAAACATCTCTCGATGAAATTATCGAAGGTGTGTATAACGAGCTGAAGCGTGTTATTCCTTTCAGCCGTATCAGTATTCTGACACTAAAAAACGGACGACTGTTTCTTGATAGTTTTTCCCCACCAGATGGGTTTTGCCGTAAGGGTATGGAAATCCTGCCTGATTGGAGCAGAGTTTTATGGGATGCAGTCAGTAATGCGAGACTGATTTTATGGAATGTAGAGGATGGGATTGCAGACCGGCACCTGATGACTCTCGGGATCAGGGTGGCTGTGATCAACCCACTGGTAGTCAAAAATGAAGTGCTGGGTCTTTTCGTAGTATCCAGCTTTGATCAGGTGGAATACGACAAAACCGATCTTTATTTTATACGACAACTTGCTTATCAGCTTGCGCTCTCACTTTGGAACCAGAAGCTTTTTGCTGAGGTGGCGCAGGCAAAGCAGGAATGGGAAGCAACGTTTAAAGCAGTGAGAGACTTAATTATCGTTATTGATAGTAATCTTAAGATCTTGAGGGTTAATCCCGCTGCATCCCAGTTTTACCAGGTCCCGGAAGAAAAACTGGTTGGCCAGAGGTGTTGTCAGGTGTTTTGTTCCTCAGTGGCGGGAGATTGTAGTCGATGTATTGTTCGCAAGGCTTTAAAAAACGGAGAAACAGTTTCAGCCCAACGCCAGTTCGATGATGGGCGGATCATGGAGTTTTACGCTTTCCCTGCTTTCAGCGAAAATGTTCCTGCCGTTGTTGTTACTGGTAGAGATATCACTGAGAAAATGAAAATGCAGGCTCAGCTTTTGCAAACTGCCCGTCTTGCTGCTCTTGGGGAAATGGCCGCTGGTGTTGCCCACGAATTGAACACTCCCCTTGCGGTGATTTTGGGTAACTCCCAACTTCTTTTACGTGAGTGTAGCTTAAAAGAAAAGCAAAAAAGCCTCTTAGAGAATATTAAAAACTGCGCCCATCGATGTAAAAATATTGTTCAGGGGCTTTTGGCATTTTCTCGCCAAGGGCAGTATGCATTCGAGCCTCTCTCTTTAAATGATGTTGTTCGCGGTGCTCTTGATTTGGTCTCTTACCACATTGAGACATCTAACATCGAGTTGGCTGTCAATTTGAGTAAAGAGCTGCCTTTGATTGAGGGTAATGGTCAGCAATTAGAGCAGGTCGTGGTGAACCTTTTGCTTAACGCGAAGGAGGCTATTGAAGTTGCCAAAGGTGAGCGCCGAAAGATAGAGGTGGTCACCGGTTATGACTCTGAGACCGACTGTGTTTTTATAAGAGTAAGTGACACTGGATGCGGAATTCCTTCTGAGAAGCTGCTCCATATTTTTGATCCCTTTTTTACGGACAAAGGAAATTATAGGGGAACAGGTCTTGGTCTTTCGGTGAGCCATGGTATTGTTCATTCCCATGGTGGAAGGATTGAAGTGGAGAGTGAACCGGGAAAGGGTAGTGTTTTTACAGTAAAAATACCTGTGCTGCGCGATGACGAAGAGTTTTGTTGAAGGAAGCCAACGACTCTCATGAAGGGAGTATCTGGGAATGAATGCATCTATTCTTATTGTTGATGATGAAAAAGAAATGGGGGAATTTTTTAGGTATCTCTTAGAATCTAAGGGGCATAAAGTGGTAGTAACAGTAAGTGGTGCTGAGGCGCGGAAAGCTTTTAGTAAGGAAAAATTTCATCTTGCTATTGTTGACCTTAAGCTTCCAGACACTGACGGTCTGACATTGTTACGTGAATTTAAGGCAGCTCAGCCTGAATGTGAAGTTGTGATAATGACTGGGTATTCTACCGTCAAGTCTGCGGTCGAAGCCATCCAGATTGGGGCATTTGATTATCTGGAAAAACCATTTGAGGATATCTCTGAATTGGAAGAGGTAATTGAGCGGGCTCTCGTAAGGGCCACAGCAAAGAAAGAAGTTTTTTCCGAAAAAAGGGAACAGGTTTTGCGGGCAATTGGGTTGATTTCTGGGAAAAGTGAAAAATTTCAGCGATTGCTTATGATCGCTGAGAAGCTTGCCCAAAAGAATGTGACTATTCTCCTGCGGGGAGAGACAGGGACAGGAAAGGAGTTGTTGGCTCGCTTCATCCACTTGATGAGCCCACGTTCCCACCAGCCTTTCCTTGCTGTTAATTGTTGCGCGCTTCCTGAGAATTTAATGGAGAGCGAATTGTTTGGGTATCAGAAAGGGGCTTTTACGGGAGCGGTAACAAACCGCAAAGGAATTTTCGAACTGGCTCACCGGGGAACTCTTTTCCTCGACGAAATTGGAGATGCCAGCCTTTCCGTGCAGGCTAAGCTTTTACGAGTACTGGAAACTGGAGAAATTATGCGGCTTGGAGGAGAAGAACCGATCCGTGTTGATGTTCGGGTGATCGCTGCGACCAATGCCAATCTTGAGGAACTGGTAGAGCAGAAGCGCTTCCGGGAAGACCTTTTTTACAGGCTGGATGTCGTCACTCTGACATTGCCTCCTTTGAGGGAAAGAAAAGAAGACATCCCCCTTCTGGCTGAGTATTTCCTTTCTCGTCATTATCCACCAGAAAGGCTACCAAAAATCAGGCCTGAGGTCTTGCAGGCCCTGGAAGACTATGACTGGCCAGGCAACATCCGAGAGCTGGCGAATGTTATTGCTCAGGTAGCGGCAATTTGCGATGGTCCTGCTGTTCTCAAAGAACACCTGCCACCTAAAATTTTTGGTGATCAGGGGAGACGACCTTTGCTGAACGAATCTTTCGTTGAAGGCGATGATCAAAGAGCTTATCCGCTGGTTTCTTCTCAGGAGGAATGGTTTGCTGATCTGTTAGAGAGAATCAGACTATTTGTGGAGACTGTCGACCTGGAAAAGGGTTTTAATCTCCCGCAGTTTTTGGAGAATTTCAAGCAGGCAAAATTTTATGCTGCTCGTCTCCTTATTGAGCGAGCATTAAAACTAGCAAAGGGACGCTACCCTAAAGCTGCAGAAATTCTGAAAGCTAGCCCTCGCAATCTTCGCTATTTGCATCGAGAAAAAGCGACTTGAGCCGGTGAGGACCCTTTCATAATTTTGTTATTTTTTATCGAAAACCCCTCGTGTTTTTGAGAACTTACCACAAATGTGGTAAGTTTTTTGTTTTCTCAGCAGCAAGAAAGGGGTTGAAAATCAAGGTTTTTTCTTTGAACAGCGTTTGGCATGTTTCTTGCTTAGAGGAAATGGTTGGAGGGGTGCTCGGGGGGAAAATTTGTGGGAGGTGGATGTATGTCAAAGTCTAAGGTTTGGTATGCCAAGGCTGGTGCTGTGAATTGGGCAGAAAGCTTGATCTGCAAGGC
>LGFL01000119.1 GCA_001508855.1 Thermoanaerobacterales bacterium 50_218 | reverse complement strand
TAAAGGCAACTATAGCCAAACGTTGAAAGCACTCTATCGGTTCCTCCTATCGATACTATGCTCCCCCTCTTCATGCCACCGCCTGAGTTTAGCCCCATTTTTCCAAATACGACGATCGTACCTGCTATCATGTTAACTCCGGCAAAATCTCCGGCATCTCCCGTCACTGCTATGAGGCCTCTCCTCATCCCCTCTCCAACCCTGTTTCCAACAGAACCGAAGACCATGATCATACCGCCCCACCGTGGCTCTAAATTACCATTGACGACGATCGTTCCGCCTTTCATGCGTTGGCCCAAGTGCATGCCTGCATCTCCGTTGACCATGATTAGGCCTGATGTCATTTCCACGCCAATACCTTTGACGTGTTTTAGTTCGCCCTCAAATATCAGTGCTTCATCACCCTCGTATTTCACTTCAAAGACATCGCCAAGGTCTACGGATTCATTGCCAACGAGAACTTTGAAGGAGGCAATTTCAACTGGCTCTTTGCCAAACACCAACTCGGGCAAAATCCCGGCCACTTCTACTGGAATCGCACCGCTTTTCTTTAAACTTAAGGTAACTCCTTTCACCTTTCCTGAGTGGGTCTTCCCCAACGTACAAAGGGCACAACTATGCATTTTCTTCACCCCGACACTCTGTCTGAACTTACTGTAACTTATCCCCCTCCCAAAGCCTAAACTGTCCGACAAGGCTTTGAAGGGTTAATGCTAGCTCTTCCATATTGTTCGATTTGTCGCTCAATTGCGAGGCCGATTCGGCAAGATCCGTCATAGCTTTCTTCGCTTCTACGACGAAGTCCTTTATCCTTTCCACCTCTCTAGACATGCTTTGTAGGGTGGCAGATATCTCTTCTGATGAAGCAGCCTGCTCCTGAGAGACCGAAGACAAATCGTTCGCGGCAGAAGATATCTTTCTAAGGTATTCTAAGATATCTTCTATTACCTTCATGGTCGCCCGGGCCTTCTCGTTCGCATCTAAAGAGACATCCGATCCAACCTTTACCGAATTTACGACACTGTCTAATTTAAATGACATATCATTCATTTGATGGGCTACGTTGCCAGCGACATCGTTTGATTCATAAGCCAACTTCCTAATCTCTTCTGCGACCACGGCAAATCCCTTTCCTCCTGCACCAGCTCTTGCTGCTTCTATCCCGGCATTGAGAGCTAGCATGTTCGTCCTGGTCGCTATTCTAGAGATGTTTTCCAAAAGCAAATTGATTTCTTCGATCTTTTGCACCAGTTCGTTTACTGTGTCTATATTCTTGATAGATTCCTGGGCTGCCTCCTCGATCTTTTCTCTCATCACCTGAATAACCTCTAGCCCTCTTTCCGCCGACCGTGAAGCATCAGCAATCTCCTGAGCTATGTCCATGGTCCTAGATGCCGCTAATTGATTTCCAGAGGCTACTTCTTGAATTCCCTCAGTGATGGCGTTCATATCTGAGACAAACCTCTCAACCATGTCCGACAATTTTGTAATTTCATTAAGAAGATTACCTGCTACTCGATCATCTTTGTTTGCCATTTCGTGTACTATTTTGGATACATTTTTTATCTCAGTGGAAGAGTTGGATATTACTCCTATTAGTTCCTGAATACGATCTAGGAATTCATAGGTCGACTTGCCCGCTTCGGCCATCTCATCGCGAGACCAAACATCATATTCGAGGGTAAAATCTAATGTTTCCTTTAACTTTTTTAAAAATTTCCTATATTCGTCTATTGGAATGGTTATAGAGAACAAGAGAGTCAAGCCGCCTATTATTGTAAATAGAATCAATATCGTGATGAAAATTATCAAAAGATCAAATGATTCCACGACATTTAAATGCACATACCCTATTGCACATTCAAACACTAGAAGTATTGTTAAAAAGACCATAATACGTGATTTTATCGATATTTTTCTTAATAAATTCGAAATTTTCACGATCAACCACCCAATCACATATTCTTTAAAATTTCTAGCAAGTGGAATTTATATTGTCCCAGGTTTCCCCCATAATTTCCTGCCGTTATCGAAATTACGTTGCATGAAGTTGCAGCTAAAAGGCCGTAGCCCATCGCATCTCTTACAGACTTTTCATCCAAACCGTCTATGACTATTTCATAAACGGCATTCACTTCCTCTGGCAACGAAGTCTTTACTTGTCTTTTCAAAGTCGGACAGAAAGGAGTATTTGTGGAAGCGTTCAAAAAAGGGTATACAGAGCCAACTTTGCTCCCGCTTCGTACAATACCTCCTGGAAAGGGAAGAATTATCCCGGGTACTTTTTTCATGGAATTAACGGCCCTTTGGGCAGATTCGAGACAAGAGGTAACGTCTTGAGCCAAAATCAATAAGTTCCCGCCACCCACGCCTTTCTTCACGCAAAACTTTTGCTCGACCAAAAACTCCCCATCCATTACGGGAATCCTCCAAAATCTCCT
>LGFL01000118.1 GCA_001508855.1 Thermoanaerobacterales bacterium 50_218 | reverse complement strand
GGCAACCCCGGAGATATTCGTCAACTTTTACGTAGTAGTCGATCCCGTATGCGGGAATAGATTTGATGTCCCAAAGTTCGGTGTAAACCGTTTCTTCCATCTGCCTTTGAGTTCCGGCGAAGTTTTTGATCGAAGGCAGACCACCTGTGCAGGCACAAGCCCCCATAGCGACCAGGAACTTGCACTCTTCACGGATCTTCTTCAGTTCGATCAATTCCCTTGGACTCGTTACAGCACCTTCCACAAAACCGATATCGTAAGGGCCTTCGTGATTTTCCCGCTTGGCCATCACAAAATAAGCGAGATCAACAGCACCAACGACGTCCAGCAAATAGTCCTCGATATTGAGGAGCTCGAGCTGGCAGCCGGCACAGGAGCTAAACTTGAAAACTGCAATTTTCGGTTTCGCCACTCAGCACACCCCCTTAAAAGATCTCCTCAGGAAGACCCTGGATGTCGGCATACTTGAATACAGGACCGTCCTGGCAGACAAAGACCGGACCGATCTGGCAGTTTCCGCACTTCTTGATCCCGCAGCTCATACGGCGTTCCAGGGAGACGTAAATCTGCTCGGGACTGAAGCCACGTGCCAGTAAGCCCCGAACCACAAATTTCATCATGATTTCCGGCCCACAGGTTACCACAATGGTGTTTTCCGGCTTCGAGGCCATTTTTTCGAACAGGGTTGTCACCACACCGATATTATGCCCCCACTCCACACCTTCGGGAACAAAATCTACAGTAAGGTGGAGCCTAGAATTGGGAATTTTTCTCCACTCTTCAAACTCATCGGTAAAGAGCATGTCATTCGGGGTCCGGGCTCCGTACAAGATCTCGAAATAGCCATACTGGTCACGACGCGCCTCGATGTACTTGATCACTGGGCGCAGAGGGGCAAGTCCAATTCCGCCGGCGACCAAGAGCACATCTTTCCCTTTCATCTCTTCTACTGGCCAGCCGACTCCAAAAGGTCCTCGAATGCCTACAACATCTCCAACCTGGAGTTTGGCGAGGGCTTTCGTTACATTACCGACAGCCCGAATCGTGTGGTCGAAGGAATCCTTGACATCAGGAGAAGAGCTGATGGAAATCGGAGCTTCCCCAATGCCGAATATGCTGATCATGTTGAATACTCCAGGGTCATATGTGTACGCTTCTTGGACCTTCGGATCAACAAAAGCAAAGGTGTAGGTGGCCGTATCCCTGGTCTGCTGCTTAATGGCCTTGATGACAGCCTTTTGCGGTTCCCATGGGCTCTTTTCAGGAGCAACCTTTTTCAGGACTGGAGTAAATATTTTGACTTCCTTTTCGGGATTGGGATTGGCCTGGATCGAAGCAACAATTTCCACCGGATCAATGGACTTGACGCAGGTAGTCACACAGCGGCCGCAGCCAACACAACCAGGTGAGGCAAACTGCTGATTGAAGTAAACCAGCTTGTGGTAGAGGCGCTGCTTGATCCTGGCGGCACGGTCGGGACGGAAAACATGATCAAGGGCTACACGGGAGAACTCGTAAAACATGCAGGAATCCCAAGTGCGCACACGCTGCCCAGACTTAAGGGACAAATCAACGTAATCCTTGACACCGAAGCAGAAGCAGGTGGGGCAAACCACGGTGCAGGAACCACATGCCAAGCACTCTTCTTTTAGTTCATTCCATTTAGGATGCTCAACATTTTGGTAGAGAAGGTCAGCAAGATTATCGGCATCAATGCGGCGGGTGATCTTCTGCTGTGAGGCCCTCAAGACCTTGTTGCGCGCAATAATGTCTTCAGCAGAAGCAGCCTGCAACCCAGCAGCTAGCTTTTTGCCGACATCGCTTCCTACTTCCACCAGGAACTTTTCTCCAAGATCGGTCAAGGCCAGATCGAAACCAGTGTCTACCGCAGGCCCTGTATTAAAGGAAGAGCAAAAACCGTTCTTACAGGGGGTGGCGCAGTTCAGAGCCACGATTACTGTGTTTTCGCGGCGGGATTTGTAATAGGGATCAGGATAAGTTTCCAAGAAAACCTTGTCGAGACTGAGCAAGGCATTAAGATCACAGGGGTGAACACCGAAAAGCAGTTGCTTCTTCTCTAATTTTTCACCTTCACCCGAGATGTCTACTGGCCCTTCAAAACTGAAGAGCGTCTCTACTGGTCTGTGGAAATACTTTTTGGGCGGCAGAATTGTAGTATCGTAGTCAAGCCGAAGTTCGCTTGCCGCAGAAACGGCATCAAAGACAAAATCTTTTCCCTTGGCTACTGGACC
>LGFL01000117.1 GCA_001508855.1 Thermoanaerobacterales bacterium 50_218 | reverse complement strand
GGCGGTAACGCCAAACCATGATCGAATTGTCAAGGATCGAGTTGCCAAGAAGTAATCGACAAACTGCTTTTTTCAGCAGAATCTAGCTATGTGGCGAATGTAGCCGAGCAAAGAATTCTAGAACTAAACCCAAAAGTGGCAAGGGAGGGGTTATAATCCGCCACAAGACCATAATTTATTGTGTGGTAGTTTCTATGGTGCTAATAGGTGCATGTTTTTCATGTTTTGGCTCATTATACGACACGAAGCACAGTCGTTTAATCGAGCTGTGGAGAAACACCCTACGCAATGATTTGGACAAAGATGTTGTGAGGTTATACCTGGGACTGAACGATATTTGTGAGGAATTGAAACAAACAGGTTTGCAAGAGATTAGTCTGACAAGGCTGTATACAGTAGACGCTAAACTTGAACAATTTTTAATCTTTGCCAGGCTGGACACAATCTTAGAACTTGAACACAATACTTCTCCCCAAGACCGCGTGTTAATCGTTAGCGGAGAATTTTGGAATGCCGGTCTCTCAGAATTGCCTGCTATTTATCAGGCAATGAAGTGTTTTCGCAACTCTTATGTGAAACCCTTAATCGTGTTGATAGAAGAAGATAAACAGTTAACAGAAGAGCAGCTAGCATCCTGGATGTGGGCCAAGGAACAGGTCTGTAGAATAGCTGAAGAAACGGCTAAAATAAAGCGAGGAAGCAGTGACGAGTATCTCAAACCCGACCAGTCTCAGCTTAGTGCAGTTCAGAACGCAGTAAAACTGTCCATTACTTTGATTAATCGGAAATCGGGGATCTGAAATGAAGCCAGTATAACAAATTTCGATGCACGATTACGACAACCTAGAAGGGCGTTGTCCCAAAAATCGTGGAAATTGAAGGTGGCGGCCCTCAAACCCCTGTGATATAACAGGGGTAGATAAAACCAACAGGAACGAACAGCGGATACGTGGCCTAAATCAAAAGTCTGCTTCCTGGCCTTCGTCCTGGAAGTTGATTCTGATATATCAAATCAAAGAAGGGGCTATGTCTATGTGCAACGTAAATCCCGGGTGGAAACTCTGGAGCCGGTACTTGACTGCCGTCATTTTAACTGTGCTCTTAGCCGGGATTTCGATTGTGATTTACCCAGAACAAAAGAATTTTCTTTGTGCCGAAGAGCGTCCGGGCGTGGAAGATGTTATAAAAGCCACGGGCCAGTTTGTCCGCTCCCATAAAGACCTGCTTAAAAAAAGTGTGGAGAGCTTGAAGAATTTAGAGCAACCGACTGACCAAATCGCTGCCTGGATTGAGGGAGTGCCTCTTACAGTTGGGGAACTGGAATTCCGGAAGGGATTATATAAATCTCTCAACCCTTCATTTGAAAGTCATGTTGTTTTCAACGTCCTTGCAGAAGAAAAAATTCTCCTGAATGAAGCCATAAAAAGAAAGGTAGTTCCTGTTTCCGAAGAGATTAATAAATTCCTTGCGAAGGAAAAGGAAGAGTATAAATCAAATCCAAACTACCGCGCCGCAGTTGACCTTCTGATCAAGGAGTGGGGGCTTTCTGAGGCTGAGTACTGGGACGATTACGAGTGGTACAACGCGTTCCGCATCATCATGATCGATAAATTGTACAAAGCTGTGATTAAAGAAGCGGAAGAGGCGGGGCTGGTTCCAAAAAGTAGCGGGACTTCGGATGCTGATGAGATGCTTGAAGATCAAAAAGCGAAGGAATCCTATTGGAATCACTTCAAGCTGGAACTCAAAAGACGAGCAAACGTTCAGTTTAATCAGAACATTCCCTTTTTAGAAGAAATGAAATTTGATCGAGAGAAGTGGTATTTATCATGATCCAGAATTAATGTTTGAACTCATTGTTCCTGCATGGCAAATTTCTTTACCTGATCAAGTCCAAATTTTTGTGTAAAAATCCCTCTGGCTAGGACCAGGTGTTTCTATCACCACCGTTTGGCTCATTATACTGCCTTTAGACCTTTTGGTGTTCAAGGATACGCTATCACTGGGCTTTGCTCCTCCTTGACACCAGGGGCTTCCGGCGTTTACGAATAGTTGCTGGTGATGATGATATAAGGGTTTATCTTATTGGAATGACCTTTTCTCCTGATTTTTTTGAGTTTTCTTTTTGCCATTCAAAGTACTCAGCCATATCAAAGTACTTTTTGCCAGAAGCCCATTTTTCATCTTGTTCCATTAGTAAGGCACCGATTAGTCGGATAGCTGATTCCCTGTTGGGAAATATCCTGATTACTCTTTCACGCCGGCGAATTTCTTCATTTAGCCGTTCTAAACTGTTGGTGGTACGAAGTCTTTTTCGAT
>LGFL01000116.1 GCA_001508855.1 Thermoanaerobacterales bacterium 50_218 | reverse complement strand
TCGTCAATGGCTACTGGTGGTGGTACCTCCCCCCTGTGTTCTGCATTTCCTTTGCGGTCTTGGGGTTCGTGCTCTTAGGATACGCCGTGCAAGAAGAGGGGCCAGAGTCTCGCTGGTTCCACGGTGTTCCAGGCAAACACGTATTTCCTACCAGGCCAGCTAGGAAGGAATTGATGAGGGGGGTGAAAGACATGATTACCTGATGAAGGGAACATTGATGATTTTTTGAGAAAACAGAGAGGGAGGGCGGAATGATGAAGCCTGGGAAAAGGTTTTTCTTGCTGACGGGGATTTTGCTGCTTGTAGTCATGCTGAGTAGCCTGCTTGCAGGCTGTGGGAAACAGGAGCCTGGAACAGCCCCTAAGGGCAGAGAGAGCACTCTGGTAGTTGCCCCGAAATATGAAGGTGACAATTTAAACCCCATCCTAGGCTACGGCAAGTACGGGGGCTCCAAGTTCTTCAATGGGCTGGTAAAATTTGACGAAAGCCTTAATGTAGTTCCAGACCTTGCTGAATCTTGGGAAATTTCCCCTGATGGTAAGACCTACACCTTTCACCTCCGCAAAGGGGTAAGATGGCATGATGGGAAGGAGTTTACTGCCGATGATGTAAAGTTCACCTACGAGAGGATCCTCGACCCCGAGGTGGCATCTCCCCTCAAGCCCTACTTTGAGTTGGTGGAGAAAATCGATGTTGTTGATGACTACACCTTAAGAATCCAGCTTTCCGAGCCCTATGCTCCTTTTCTAGAGAAGCTGGTAGTAGGGATTGTTCCCAAGCACCTCTTGGATGGAAAAGACATCAAGACTGCTGAGTTCAACCAGCACCCTGTGGGCACAGGTCCCTTTAAATTCGTGGAGTGGAGAAAAGGAGAGAGGCTGGTCATGGAGGCAAACCCCGATTACTTCCTGGGGAAGCCGGAGATCGACAGGGTCGTGGTTTCTTTTATTCCGGATGAAAACACCCGTCTTCTCCAGACAGTCAAAGGTGAGGTTGATGTGGCTTTTCTGCCTCCAAAGCTGGCGTCGAAGGCTGAAAGCAGTGAAGTCCAAGTATTTACTGTGCCCACAGGTGAATGGTGCGGTATTGCTCTTCCCTATGAAAACCCGCTCTTCCGCGACCGAAATCTCCGGCAGGCCCTTGCTTATGCCATCGACAAGCAGTCTATTGTTGATAATATTCTCGAGGGCAAAGGGGAGCCCACCAGCATCCCCTTCCGGAGCAACCACTGGGCTTACAATCCCAAAGCCAAGAGATACAGCTTGAACCTTGAAAAAGCAAAAGCTCTGCTGGCTGCTTCCGGCTGGAAGGACACTGATGGTGATGGGATTCTGGATAAAAACGGAAAACCCCTCCGCTTCACCTTGATGTATCCGGCAGATGATGTCTTACGCAAAGACATCTGTACTGCCGTGAGAACAGATTTGAGAAAAGTCGGCGTAGATGTAGAGCTGGCCGGGCTGAGTTGGGAGCAGATTAAGCCGCGCATGTATCAGGATGCCACCCTCTTTTTCTTTGCTACAGTCTACGACCCTGATGATCAGTATCCCATCTGGCATTCGAAATTTATAGGCCAAGGCTGGTGGAACCCTACCTGCTTCCGGAACAGAAAGGTTGACGAGCTTCTCGAAAAGGGGCGGGCGACCATGGATAAACAAAAGCGCCGGGAGATCTACGGGGAACTGCAGGAGATCTTGGCCGAGGAGCAGCCGATGGTCTTCATCGCCTTCATGGACCATACTTATCTCTGTAGCAAAGGGGTTAAGGGAATAAAAATTCAGCCGGAAGGCCACAGTGGTTACATGACCGAAGGGCTCTGGTGGAACCTGGAAGAGTGGAGCCTGGAGTAGTAGCCGGGAGGAGAGCCAAACAATGGGTTTGCGAAGTTATCTCTTGAGGAGGGGGAGCCAGCTTCTCCCTCTCCTTTTTGGGATCACCATCCTCGCTTTCCTGATCATTCACCTCTCACCCGTTGACCCGGTTGAGCTCTACCTTGGCAAGGAAGAAGCGGGCCTGCTGAGCCCGGAGGACCGGGCGCGGCTTCTCGCCTCCTGGGGACTGGACAAGCCGTTGCCCGTTCAATACCTCGTCTGGTTGGGTCGGCTCCTCCACGGTGATTTAGGCAGATCTCAGCTTACTGGGGAGCCAGTTGCCGAGGTAATTGGGGAGCACCTGCCAGCTACACTGGCACTTATGGGAATAAGCTACCTCCTCATTGTGGTTATGAGTATTTATTTCGGAGCAGTATCTGCAAAAAAGGCGGGATCGCTTCTTGACCACGCGTTTACAGCCCTCGGTTTCGCTCTTTACGCTACTCCAAACTTCTGGCTCGC
>LGFL01000115.1 GCA_001508855.1 Thermoanaerobacterales bacterium 50_218 | reverse complement strand
GCTCCCTCCAAGGGATTTACTTCCTCAGCCGCAGTCAGCGGCCTCTTCTTTTTTCGCAACGACTTCACGGCTCCTGCTCACCTCCAGCAAAGCTTCAGTAACGGTTTCCAGGATGCTCATGTAATCCTCATACCAGCGCCGGCGCACCCTGGAAATGGAATAGGCGATGGCGGCTGAGGCCAGGCCAAGCACGGTGGCGTCAAAAGCTGTCAGCAAACTTTCCGCAAGAATCTCGGTGTCCCCCTGGCTCAGAGCAATCAGTCCCGGGCCGAGAGGAATCAGTGTCGCCATCAAGCCGAGCATAGGGCCCAACCGGGCCACCAGGTCTGTTTTGGTCACTATCTTTTCGTAAAAAAGCTCCTGCCGGGTAAGCGTTCTGCGTGCCAGAGCCTCCCAGGCGGCGTGGGGCATTTCTGCCTGCGCCAGCAGCGCCCCCAGCGCTTCTTTCTGCCTGCGGAGCATATTGCTTTCCTTAATCAACCTCTCCAGTTCTGCCCGGTCCCTGCTCGCTTTAATTCTCCTCACCAAATCGGAAACATCGGATAAAGCAAGGCGCCTGGAAAAGAGCCATTCCACCAGCAGGCTGCCCAGTTCGATTACAGCAAAACAGATGAAGAAAAGAAGAACAGTGATGGTGGGAGCAAGCAGGATGGCAGAAACCTGGTGCATTACTTCCCTCAATCCGTGCAACAAATCCAATTTCAACCCTCCTCAGAAACTAATCAGATGTACCTGGCCAAATTCCCGCCTGTGCCGGAGAAGCCCCTTTACTCCCCCTAGCGCAAACAGAGCCAGAAGGATCCCAACAGTAGACCAGCAGGAGGCTTGTCCCTGAGAATTTGTGGCAGACAAGGGAACAGGTTCGATTTCAAAGATCCGCGCCCCTGGCTGAGCCTCAGGCGCTTGGAGCGATGAAGGAGCTGCACTTGCTTGCTGCTGAGAGCTCGCCTGAACCGGTTTTTTGCCTTCTGCTGATGACTCCTTCTGAACCACAGGAGTAGCTCCCTTTTCCCCGAGCGGGACCCGTGAACCCTCAACCTGCTCCTGTTCTCCGCCTGTTCCAGAGCCCTCAGTCTGCCCTTGCTCTTCGCCTGTTCCGCCTCCCTGCAGGCCATGGATTGTTCCCGTAATTTTCTTCACCTCCCCTCCCCCCCATTTTTCCAGGGCCACCTTCAGCCCCGGCACATAAGTATATTCCAGGGGCAGGTCATCCTGGTCGAGGATAGGACTTTCGCTGTAACAGTGGAAGAGTACATTACACCCCTTCAGCAGTTCCTTGAAAAGTTCGGGCCGGTTTGTGCCCCACTTCGTTTCCGAATAAATGTTGCCCAGGCGGTTCACAAACCGGTTGGCCACCTTTTCCGGGTCCTGCGGAGACCCGATCACTGTAACACCAGAGCCAAACTCTCCTTCAGGAGGTGCAAAGATCCTGGCCGTTGCCAGTTCCCCTGCCTCTTCTGGCTGGTGGCCTTTGGCCAAAAACTCGCGGACAGCAATTATCCAGCATGTAGCAACATAGTTGGAGTCTAGCGGTTCCCTCCCTTTTACGAGCAGACCGACTTTTTCTAAAGGGGCAAGGGAGGCATCCAGGGCCACTTGAAGTTCGGGATAGGCCGAGGTGATGCTCTGGTAAGAAGCCGCCAGGGCCAGGCGATGCGCCCGGTCCAGCATAATCACCTGGTTTTTGAAAAGGTCGCGAAACAGTCCTGTGGTGATTACTATGACATCGGTGCGCGGTCGGCCCAATTCACTGGGACTGATCAGCTCCAGGCCGACTACTTTTCCAGAGGAATCCCACCTGGGTTTGACGCCAAGTAGGGCAAAGGCAAAGGAAACCATCGGCCCTTCCCTCCCCGCCGTCTCTTTGCCCCATACCACTGCTGCTACCCGCGGGGGATAACTTCCCTTTTCTGCTTTGAACTTTTTGACGGCCTCCCGGGCCAGCTTCTCCCCTGCAGCATAGGCCTCCCTACTGGGATATCTTTCAGGATCGATGGTTTCTTTCTTGATTTTTTCGTCAAAGCGGAAGATACCCAGATCTGATTGCCCCAGAGCAGGAAAAGCAAAACAGGTAGCAAAGAGATGAACTGCGAACAAGAACAGAATCCATTTCCAGCGCCGCAATTCCTCCGCCTCCTTTCTTCAGAAATCACTATGTTGCGGAATCTCATGAGGCTGAACGCACCGTCAACATTTCCTGTAGCTTTCCATCTACCAGGCGGTAAATCCGCCGGCAGAACAACCGGGCCAGCTCTAAATCGTGGGTGATGAAGAGATAGGCCAATCCTTTCTCCTTCTGAATCTCCTGCAAAAGCCTGATGATCTGCGCCTGGGTAAT
>LGFL01000114.1 GCA_001508855.1 Thermoanaerobacterales bacterium 50_218 | reverse complement strand
ACCGCTACCGCAAGGCTGAGGTGCGCTTTCAGAAGAGGTTTGGAGATTCCATTAGGTGGTTGGAGTTGGAGCTGGAGGAGAAGCAGAAGCTGGTGCGGGAGATGGCGCGAATCGCCGAAAGGTACGGTATCAACTTGTATAGCTGTTGCCAGCCCGAACTGGTAGGAGAAGGCGTAAAGAGGGGCAGTTGTGTAGATTACCCTCATATGGCCTCGATTTTCGGGGAAGTAGTTCCTGCGCCTAGAAAATCTCCGACTAGGGCCGGGTGCTGCTGCTATGAGAGCATCGACATCGGCATGTACGACACCTGTCTTCACGACTGCGTTTACTGTTACGCCAATCAGGATTACCGGAGGGCTCTCAAGCGGTATCGTGCTCACAGGCCTGAGAGTCCGAGTTTGCTGCCGGGAGAACATCAATTCAGCGAGTACAAGGGTAGCAATCGAATCCCCAGCCGTTACTGCCAGCCAAAATTAATTCCCTGAACGGGGCTTTTAAAGGCTTTTTATTTTTCTTTTGCTTGCAGGAAATTTTTTGTTTGTTCGAATATATGTTTGTGGTTATTGCTTTTTTATCACTTTCTCTTTCGTTGGAGCTTCTTTCCCACACCCGGCCAACAACTCCCGGTATTACGCACCTTGAATTGACTGCTGAGCAAACAATGGGGGAACCAGGGATTTTTTGATTCAGGCAGAGAACTCTTATAAAAACACTTGTTCGGGATGAATTATTCCCCGTTATTTCTTATAGTGCAGGAGATCTTTGGTCATGAAAGAATACCATGAAATCTGTGATCCGTTACTACATTTTCATATATCATGCGGGTTTGAGCAAGATCATCTGATAAACTCAGGAGGAGGACCAACTACGGCACAGGGCGCGCGTGAATACTGCGGACTGGGTGTGTGCTATAATAGGAGTCAAAAGGAGCCGAGGGTGCCTATGTTACGCACCTTGAGTTGACTGAAGAGCGGCCAATGGAGGAGACTGTGCAGGGATTAAAAAGCTAAGGGGGGAACTGTGTGGAAAAAGAGATAATTTTTTTGGTTGAGGAAGCGCCGGAAGGCGGTTACACGGCTCGAGCACTCGGGCACTCAATATTTACCGAAGGAGAGAGTTTGGATGAGATAAGGGAGGCTGTGCGGGATGCCGTGCGATGCCATTTTGGAGAAAAGGAGTTACCCCGGGTGATCCGCCTGCACATCGCGAAGGACGAGGTTATTGCGGTATGAAGCTCCCTCGGGATGTGAGTGGAGAAGAAATTTGCATAATCCATTGAAAGTGGGGACGCTCAACGCAATTTTGACCGAAGTGGCTGGCCATTTAAAAATAAGCAAGGAAGCTTTAGTGAAAGAGCTTTTTACTTAAGCATTAGGGGACCCGGTTTTCAGTGAATACCTGCATAGGAGGAGAAGCGCAAAGATTTTTTGCCTCTCGTCTGGAGTTGTTCCCACATTATTGCTTTTTTTCTTTTGCTTATCTGCTTTATGGCCTTTCCGATCGCTTCCTGGCTGGTGAGGCTGCTGGTCAGACAGATCACATCTCGCATATAATCTGAGTTATCCCCACCTTTTCAGAACGCTACATCTAAGAGTTCCGCTGCCTGCCTGAAAACCAAGGACTTCAGAAGGGGTGGTTTATGCCACAGGCTTCGTTTCCAGGAGCAGAAGACGTAATAGCCTACCCTGATCAGTGTTCGCTCAAAAAGCCTCCGGTAATCTACCTGACGCAGCGAAATGTGCTTCTTTTATTTTTGTTTGGCGTTTTTTGGGCTTTATTAGCAAGAGAAGGGGTTGAACACCTTAACCTTGCCATAACACTGCCCGGGGTTCAAGTCTTCGGACCAGATCACCTTGCTACCCAGTGCCTCGGCGCTACGGATGATCTATGTAGATCGCTCCGGCTCCACGTAATCTTTCCCTTTGTTCCCAGGTCAAACATGTCCAGCATAGGTAGGTGATACTCCCTTGCCTTGCGGTATTTATCTTCCTTCTCCGTGAGTTCCTCGAGCATATGGGTGAGCAGACCGGAAAGCGAAGTTCCCCGCTCAATGGCGATGTGTTTTGCTCGACGCAGCACCTCTTTGGGGATCGAAAGGGTGATGTTTTGATAGTTCACATCATTCACCTCCGCGTGACTAAGTGTATCACCTACTTACGTGATAAATCAAGTGGTTGGGGGAATCAATGGGTGGGGGCAGGCGTGAAGGCCGCGCGCCTGGATGAGTACGTATACGGAAAATGAGTACCGAAGTTTGATCATTTTGGTTTTTATGGTGAACGGGAGTCTGCCGTCTTGCGGCTGCTGGGCTTGTTTTGAGGGTTTGTCTTGAGGTGCTTGG
>LGFL01000042.1 GCA_001508855.1 Thermoanaerobacterales bacterium 50_218 | reverse complement strand
TTGTGGAAGGTGAAGCTGAGCTGGAAGCTGATGTCAAAGCCCTCTTCTTCGAAGATCTTAGCAAGGGGTTGCCTCTCCAGAATTGAGGCAAGGCGGCCCTCCTGCTGCTCCCTGAGGGTTACCGGGCTATTATCGCCAGGCCCAGTTTTCCCCTGGCCTTCGGCCTCAACCACCCTCACCGGCTGAAGCTCAGGAACTCTAACCTGTTGCGCCCCTTCCTCAATCCGCACCACCTAAACCTCCCTTAATCTTAAGACAAAACTCACTCGTTTGTCCCCATGAACTGCTGGGCAAGCCACATGCTCTGGACGTTCATCCTGGCAATGGCCTGCTCTAAGGCAGTAAACTGGCGGTAATACCGGTCTTCGAGATTTGCCAGCCACTCCTCCATAGCCGAGATCCGCTGATCAATATCCCGAATCAAGCGACCAATATAGCTCTGGTCGTAGAAGGCGCCGGCAGAACCCGCCTGGCTGGTGATCCTGGAGATGGCACTGTTCAGGGCATCGTAGAGCTGGACGGCGATGCCCTTCTTGCTCGTCTCCGTGATTTCGTTCCCATTCTCATCTCTGGTCCTCGTGAAGAGCTGCATCACAGCTTCAGGATTCGACTGGAGGGCTTCCCGGAGCCTGTTTTCGTCTAGGTAGAGCTTCCCGTGCTCAGTGTAAGAACCCGTGGTAATCCCGATCACACTCAGTCGGTCGGCCACAACCGACACCTGCTGGCCGCTGCTCGTGGTGACGGTCACGCTCTCCGTAAACCCCTCCACAATCCCGGAGACGACCCTTCTCAGAGAAGTAAGCACCCAGTTGAGGATGGCGTCGCCTTTCAAGAGGCCGCTGCGCGCCTTCTCCTGCCAGGCGTCGATCTGCTTGTCGGTCAGTTTCCCCTCCTCGATCTGGGTGTCCGTAAGGGGCCTGTAGTCGGGGTAGCGCTCCTCGTAGTACTCCTTGTTGATGAGCTCGATGGTCTCGTTGTACTTGTCCACGAAGTTTTTGATCACGTTTACGACAGCGTCTATGTCCTGCTCTACAGTAACGGTCACGATTTGGTTGGGGTCAGCACCCACAAAGTTGAAGGTAGTGCCATTGATGGTGTAGGTATTTGTGTGGCTGGTAACCGCAAATCCGTTGATTTCAAAGGAAGCATCGGTTCCTCCTTGCTCTTTGGTTGAGTCCAGCTTGAGCACGTTTGTCAGAAAGCTTCCAGAAAAAGTTATTTCCGGCCCTCCAGGATTGTTGTCCCCCGTTTTTGTTGTCGTAATCACTACCTTCCGGGAAGAAGAGTCGTAGAACATTGTGACTCCTGCCGCTTTGTTGGCATTAACGGCAGCAATGATAGAATTTAGTGTTGCGGTGTCACCGTCAAAGGTAAAGTTTTGGCCGTTGATGGTGAAGCTAAACTCGTGGGTCTCGGGGTCCCAGATAGTGTTCCAGTCAACTCCTGAAAACTTATCCTGCTGGGACACAAGGGTAGCATTCGGGTCGAAGTCAGTAGAGGCTATTGCTTCTGTGCTGGCGTTCATCGCCACGGTAGCCAGAGAGTTCACCTTCACCTGGTAGGTGCCGGCAGTAGAAGTGGAAGTGGCTGTTGCCGTGACAATGCTGGTGTTGCTTGAAATGGCCTTTTTCGTCAAAAAGCTTCCCTGGAGCTTGAGGTTGAAGACAGTATTCCTCAGGCTGAGGAGGGCAGAGTTGATCGTTCTATAGTCCTCCTGGCGCCACTGCCAGATCTGCTTGTCCTGCCTGAGCTTATCCACCTGTAGCCTGTGGGCCTTCATCAGGTCGGATACTATTTTATCTATATCCAGGCCAGATGCCAAACCAAAGACTCGGTTCACACTCGCCATCAAAATCCCTCCCTTATTTGCTTTTTCGACCACTTCCCGAAAAACTTTAGTAGAAAATTTGCAATTGAGGTGCACTTTATGAGTTGCGAGAGTTGCCGCTCATGATATCGCCAAACAGCCACAACCTTTCAGCGGCAGCGGAGTAATGAAGCCGCTGCCGTGCACAGGCCCTGCAATACCCCATGGTAGGCCGACATGCCGATGAGGATAAACTTAACGAGGTAATGCGAGAAAGTCCGAGTTTTGAAGCGTGCTTCATGCAAACGCCTAGAGAAGAAAAAGGCGAAAGCACGGGTCGTGCGCCGTGCTCCCGCCTCAGCTATCGGTTCGTTACTTACCGGCCGAGGAGCTGCAACACCATCTGCGGCTGCATGTTGGCCTGGGCGAGCATTGCCGTGGCGGCCTGCTGGAGGATGTTGAGCTTGGTGAACTCCATCATTTCCTGGGCCATATCGACGTCGCGGATGCGGGACTCGGCGGCAGCAAGGTTTTCTGCAGATACAGAGAGGTTGTTGATGGTGTGCTCGAGACGGTTCTGAATAGCGCCGAGTTTGCCGCGCTCGGTCGACACTAAGGCGATAGCAGCGTCGATTTTATCAATTGCCCTCGCAGCATCGTCCTTGTTGGAAATATTAAGAGCGGCTTCTATTTTAATGTCGTTGGTACCATTGGTCACGGTATTGGTCGTAGTATACCCTGCTTGGCCCGCATTGCCAGTAATCCCAAGCGCAGCTGCACGCATGTCATTGATAGTTAAGGCCATCGACTGCCCGGCGTTAGCACCGATCTGGAATTTGGTAGTGTAGCCGGTACCCATGGCTCCGGGCCCAACAACCTGCTGAATGTTGCCAACGTTTTCATCAACCACTTTATCGGAATCGGCATCCGTGAATCCTAACGCAAGCAACGGACTGTTCGTCCCATCTATTAATACAATGTCCTTGTTGGTTTCAGAGATAAACTGTACCTTGTTATCGGCAGAGAGTGCCGCTGTAACCTTGTCACTCAATCCCGCTTCCTGAAGGGCGGCATTCAGATCCTTTATCAGCTCTTCCATTGCAGCCCTGGCTACATTGGGATCGGAATTTATAGTATCATAGGTCTTACCTTCTTTCAGGGTGACCGTCACAGGGCTCTCCGAGCCAACGGTAATAGTAAAGGTTGAATTGGCGGCAATTGTTACCGCGTTTGGAGTTGTATCTCCATTGTTGTCTGTAAGATCATAAGTAGCTTCGATACCCAGACGCTCCATTGTGGTAGGGATACCGGTTGCTTCTACAGTACCAGTAGTCGTTAAGCCAAGCATCGTTGCTGCGTTAGCATCATCAGTAGATATCGCGATATAGCTGGTGCTTCCTGTGGACTTGGCAGTGTACTTGATAGAATAACCGCCGCCATCAAGCTCTACCTTCTCAATTGTGAGGACATCAGACAGCTTCACGCCACCAGCGGTCACATTCTTTAGTTCGTTTATGAAATCATCGATAGTCTTATTGTCTGTCAACCAGCTCTGATTCAGCACCGCCGAGATGTCAAATGTAGTCTCGTCCACTTTAATTGTACCTGTAGCACCAGTTATATCCGCCGCCGCCCAAGCTACGCTTCCTTCTATAACCGCACTTGTAGCCTGGGTAATCTTTACTCCCAAACTAGAGGCAATTCCGCCGTTCAGCAGCTTCTGGGTGTTAAACTCCGTCGTGTTACCGATGCGGTTGATTTCAGATGTCAGCTGGTTAAGTTCGTCCTGCAGTGCGGCACGGTCTGCATCAGTCGCAGAGCCATTAGCAGCCTGCACCGCCAACTCCCGCATGCGCTGGAGAATGCTGTGAACCTCGTTAAGCGCGCCTTCAGCTGTCTGAATGAGAGAGATCGCATCCTGCGCGTTGCGCACGGCCTGATTCAAACCTCTAATCTGAGCGCGCATTTTCTCGGAGATCGCCAGGCCCGCGGCATCGTCGCCAGCCCGGTTAATCCTGAGGCCCGAAGACAGCTTTTCAAGCGACTTAGCCGCCATCATGTTGTTGATCGACAACTGACGATAGGTGTTGAGGGCCGAGATGTTGTGGTTGATCCTCACTATTATCCTCCTCCTTGAAAGTGGTTTTGCGCTTCCCTGCGCTCAAAACAAACACGCTTCACGATTGGAAACCCGAACTGCTCACCTTTTTACCCGCTACCTCCGGCCGCCTTCACCCCCTTTTTCCTCTTCTGTTCTCTGCTTCGCTTTGATCTCGGAACCAGGGAAAACAGGAGCAGAGACCTTTTCTGCTACTTCTTTTTTCGCCGGGGAGGGGAGAATCATTGAGCCTGGAAAACCGCCGCCTCGACCGACCAGCAGCGAAAACCGGCGAAAAACGCCCGCTCTCTCCCCTTCTTCCCTTTCTTTCCTCCTCTCTGCAGCCATGTTCAGTTCGGGCTGCAGCCAGCAACTGGAAAAGGGCATCTTTACAGCGCAGGAGAGCATATAGTATAATGAAGTCAAGAAAACAGGTTTCTGCCGGGAGCGCTGAATTCTCTTCGAGAGAAGCGGGGGACCCAAAACTTGGGGTGAATCCCGGCGCTGTGGCTTCTTCCAGGCAAGAGGCGAGGAGCCGAAGGCTCAGCAGGAAGAAGTGCCGCCCAGTGCCGGGTAGGGCTACCTTCCGGCCCGAACCCGTCAGCTAACCCCGTAAGCGTGGGAAGGTGGAGCCAGGGAAGGAGACTGGCTCGAGGGACCAAGCTCAGCGAAAATCGGGCACTCAGTTTCATCCACAACCGCCCGCCCACAGACCGCGACCCGGGCGGTTTTTATTTGCTCCTGAAGAGGCAGCGCCACCGGCAGCAGTTACGGGAAACATCAACAACCGAAAGGAAGGTGAAGAAGATGGCCAAAAGATCGCCCGAATTCGCCGACCACCAGCCGTTCGACAGAAGCGCCAGTGAACAGGAAAAGAGGAGGATCGCTCTCGAGCGGGCGGCAGAGCTCAAAGAGAGGATCAGGGACTACCTCGAGGTGAAGGACTCGATCCTCACCGGGTTCGACCTGGCGGAGCAGTACGAGGAGGCGAAGAGGCGGATCCTCGAGGAGTTCCAGGCAAGCGAGGAGGACTGGCAGGATTGGCACTGGCAACTGCGGCATAGGGTCACAGACGTCGAGACCCTCGCCCGGCTCGTCCCTCTGAGTAAAGAAGAGAAGGAAGAGATCGCCGAAGTCAGCAGGCACCTGAGGTGGGCACTCTCACCCTACTACCTCGCCCTCGTGATCTGCGACGAGCGATGGGGAGCGCTCTGGAAGCAGTCGATTCCAACGATCAACGAGGTCAACGACACCCACGGCAGCGATGACCCGATGGCCGAGGGGTTCACCTCACCTGCACCGGCGATCACCAGGCGCTACCCCGACCGCCTGATCATCAACGTCACCAACCAGTGCGCCATGTTCTGCCGCCACTGCCAGCGCAGGCGCAACATCGGCCAGCACGACCACCACAAGCCCAGGTCGGTGCTCGAGGCCGCCCTCGACTACATCAGGGAGAACGAGGAGATCCGCGACGTCCTGGTGACGGGCGGGGACGCCCTGCTGCTCAGCGACCAGACCCTCGACTGGCTCCTGGGTGAGCTCCACGCGATCCCCCACGTGGAGATCAAGAGACTGGGGACGCGGACACCGGTGACCCTGCCGCAGCGGATCACTCCAGAGCTCTGCAGGATCCTGGAGAAGTATCCGCCGCTCTACGTCAACACCCAGTTCAACCACCCGCGGGAGGTCACCCCGGAGTCGAAACGGGCCTGCGACATGCTGGTGAAGGCCGGGGTCGTCCTCGGCAACCAGGCGGTGCTCCTCAAGGGGGTCAACAACGACCCCCACGTGATGAAGAAGCTCAACCACGAGCTCCTGAAGATCCGGGTGCGGCCCTACTACATCTTCCACGCCAAGAACGTGCGAGGCACCAGCCACTTCATCACCTCGGTCGACGAGGGGCTGGAGATCATGGAGCACCTGCGGGGCTACACCTCCGGGCTGGCGGTGCCGACCTACATCATCAACGCCCCCTACGGCTACGGGAAGACCCCGGTAACCCCGAACTACATCCTCAGCAAGAGGGGCAACCAGGTGCTCCTGAGGACCTGGGAGAACAGGATCATCCCCTATGAAACACCTTCCTGAAAGTGAACAGGTGCGCTGATCTCTGAAAGCCGAGAAGGGAACTCCTGCGAAACCTCTTCCTGAAAGCCCTCTGGAAGCGACGAGGGCCAGGTCTCGGCCGCGTTTAGAAAACTGCCCACTCTCCGGGCAGTTTTTTTCTTAGCCTTAATGCTCCGCGCCTTTTCTGTCACACATTCCTCATTTTGCCTCCTCGATGTGGTAGAATAAGCGCAAGAACTGCTTTGGGAAAGCTCTGCAAAATCTGGAAGGGCAGGCGTGAGTTTATTATGGCCGAAAAGATGCCGTTGGAGAGGGTTCTGGAAAGAATTTCTCTGCTCAAGAAAAAGCTTGACAGCCTCCGTCCGCTGTCTTCGGCAGAATCCCTGCGCCTCAAAGAGCATCTCGTGGTCGAGTGGACGCACCATTCGACTGCCCTTGAGGGCAACACCCTCAATCTCCAGGAAACGCGCCTGGTGCTGCTCGATGGCCTGACTGTAGGAGGAAAAACGCTTCGGGAACACCTGGAAGTCGTCGACCACCGGGATGCCGTGGAATGGCTGGAAGATGCGGTGCGCGGTGCGGTGCCGCTGACCGAAGGGCTCGTCCGGGAGGTTCACCGGCTGGTGCTGAAGTCTACCCTCCCTAAAGAGGCAGGGAAGTACCGCCGCGGTGGGGTGCGGATAGCGGGGAGCAGGCACGTTCCTCCGCCTGCTGGCGATGTTCCTTCCCTCGTGCAGGGAATGGTCGAGGTATATAACTCAATGGAGACCGAGCATCCGGTGAAGCGCGCCGCCTGGCTTCACTGGCGGCTCGTTTGGATCCACCCGTTCGTCGATGGCAACGGGCGGACGGCGAGACTGCTGATGAATTTCTCCCTGATGAAAGACGGCTACCCTCCCGCCATCATAAGAAAGGAGCAGCGGGAGCATTACCTCGATGCCCTCGAAACAGCCTCCCTCAAGGGAGATTTGGAGCCTTTCATCAGATTGGTCGCGGGGCAGGTTGAAGAGAGCCTCCACCTCTACCTGGAGGCAGTGGGCATCCGGAAGCCGAACTAGAGCCTCTTAGATTTTCCCCTGGCGGGATTTCAGCAAGCGGTTCTTGGCGACCTCGTGGGCCTGGAGTTCGAGGCTGTCGTCGAGGGGAGCGAGGGAGACTTCACCGTAGCGCCGCGAAAGGGCGCGGCAGATGAAGAGGTCGGCGAAGTGGGGGTTCTTGGAGAGCAGGGGGCCGTGGAGGTAGGTGCCGAAGGCGTTTTTAATCCAGGCGCCCTCTCCAGAGTCCCCCCCGTTGTTGCCATACCCCTTGAGCAGCCGGCCCAGTGGCCGCACACCGCTCCCCAGAAAGGTGCGCCCGGAGTGGTTCTCGTAGCCGACGAGGGTGGCTGGAGCACCGGGGTTGATCCTCCGCATCTCCGCGACCAGTTCGGGGTCTGCCTCCAGGAGGACATTCCCCTTGAGCCTCTTCTCCCCGGCCTCGGTGTGGATGTCGAAGAGACCAATACCGGGGATCTCGCGGCCCTCTCTTGTTCTGTAGAACCTTCCCAGGAGTTGGTAACCGCCGCAGATGCTCAAGATCACCACTCCCGCCTGTGCGGCCTCAATGAGGTAGGGACCCTTCCTGCTGAGGTCTCTGGCCACCAGGCCCTGCTCCAGGTCAGCCCCACCGCCGACGAAGACCAGGTCGTAGTCGGTGAACCTGACGCATTCTCCGAGAGAGACCGCCTCCAGTTCCACCCTGATCCCTCTCCAGGCGGCGCGGCGGCAAAGCACCAGGACATTGCCCCGGTCTCCGTAGAGGTTGAGGAGGTCAGGATAGAGATGGCAGACCCTGAGCCTCACTGTCCGCCACCACCTTTCCCAAGCGGAGGAGCCTGGCGTAAGTGAAGAGGTTGGTGTAGGTGGCCAGGACGTAGAACTCCCCTGCTTCTTCCTGGGAGAGCAGCTTCAGGCTCTCCTCTTGTTCAGGGACGACCGCGATCTTCCCTGTGTCGACACCGGAGTATTTCAGGCAGACGGCGAGGTCGGCAGCTCGCCTCCCGGAGCAGATGATTCTGACCACTGAAGGGTCCGCGAGCAGGGCGAAGTCGGCGTCCCAGAGCCAGGAGACGTCCCTGCCGTCCGCAGCCAGGTCGTTGATGGCGATCACCAGGGCCTTGCTGGCTCTGCTCTCTTTGACCGTCCTGAGGACCTGGTTGGCCCCTACGGGGTTCTTGACGAGGGCAAGGGTGCACCTGCGCCCTGCCAGGAAAAACTCCTCCATCCTGCCTGTTGCTGGGGTGTATGTGGATACCGCTTTCTGGAGCGTCGCTGGAGAGACCCCGAGGGTGAGAACAGCCGCGGCTGCAGCCAGGAGGTTGTAGGTGTTGTAGAAGCCCCGCAGCGGGGCCTCCACCTGGTGTCGCTCCCTGCCATACCCTCCCCTGTTACTGAAGGTGTCAATTTTTCCAAGAAGGCTGATGAAGCTGTCCTCTGACCTAAAAACAGACAGCGTGAAGCTGAGGCGCCCCTCACCGCACTTCACCCCGCTTGCGGCGAAATCCGGCCGCGGGCGCCGGTAGCCGCACTCAGGGCAGGAGTAGTCCCCGAGCTGGCCGTAGTGGTAGCAGCGGTAGGTGAGCGGGGAGCCGCAAAAAGAGCAGAAGCGTCCCTCCCGCGTCTCCCCGAAAATCTCAGCGATGCCCCCACCGGAAATGAGCCGGTCACCGGAAACAACTTCACAGAGAGCGCTCCAGTCATGACCCTTTCCCGAGTTCGCAGGCACGGGCTCTTCAGTAAACAGGGAACCAGTGCAGGACTGTTCCTCGACCCCGTAGTAGAGAACCTGTTCCTGTCCGCGCCCGACCGCAGCAACGAGGGGGTCGTCGGCGTTGAGGACGAGGGTGACCCCGGGCAGCTTCGAAACCGCCTCCCGCAGCAGCCCTGTGGTGCGCTCCAGTTCCCAGTAGCGGTCGAGCTGGTCGCGGAAGTAGTTGGTGACCACCACGAGATCCGGCCTGGCCGCGGCGAAGACCTTGCCGACACTCCCCTCATCGACCTCGAGGACGGCCACCTGGCTGCTTATCCTTCCCAGCAGGTCGCAGTCGCGGAGCAGCGCTGCTGCCACCCCGGGGAGCATGTTCGCCCCCTCGGAATTGTGGGCAACCCGAAAACCCGCCTCTCGCAGGACGTGGGCGATGAGGTTGGCTGTGGTCGTCTTCCCGTTGGTGCCGGTGACGGCAATCACCTTCTGGTAGCCGCCGGCCAGGTGTTCCACAAGTCGCGGGAAGACCTTCAGGGCGGTGTGGCCCGGAAGAGAAGTGCCGGGATACCTGAAGAGGCGGCAGCAGAAGGCCACCAGCTTCCCCAACAGCACTGCGAGCAGCAGCCGCAGCACCGCCCCGGGCTTCACCTGATTTCTGACCCCTTTCTTTCTCACGCTTCCCGAATCCACAGCATTCACCTTTTGAGAACTCCTCTACGCATCCCTGGCCGTGTCGGCCATGCAGCCTGCCTCCGGTATTTCACGCTCCATTCTAGCACGGAACCGAGGCCCAGGCAACAAAACAATCCAGAGAGCAGGCAACCCAGCGACAGAAGCCAACAACAGCCAGCAACCTGCTAAATGCAAAAAAACAAGAGAACAATCCTGGGGAATCTGGCATAAGATACTAGCAGGTAGTATTAGCAAATATTGCCACGATTCTGCTCCTACAGAAATATAAAGCACATCGGAAAGACAGACAATAGTGCTCCAAGCCCGTTTTTCCGGAGACCATCAGCAGCAACCACAGTTTTCTCCAGACAAAGCGCCTGTTTCGCATCCAGGTAAAGCCGCTTGAGGTCGCAAACATCACCTATTCATCAAACACCAAGCAGCGCTTTTCAGGAAGGCAGCCTCAACGAGGGAGGTGAAAAAAAATGGCTGAAGCCTACCACTACCCGGGATTCGTAGACATCGAGTTGGCAACCGCATATGTGCCACCACAGGAGTTCAAGGAAGCCTATACCCTTGAGGAAGCCCTGAGCAAAGGGACGCTCTTCCCGGAGCTCTATCGGCCCTATCCGTGAGCCAGACCCCCCGTCAACGGGAAGATGGCCAATTTTGGAGAGATGTGAGGTGATAACCGTGCACCACGAGCAGACGAAGGTACTGCGGGAACTCCAGGAGCTGGAGTTCGCTGCCCTTGAGCTCAACCTCTATCTGGACACCCATCCCGAGGATCAGGACGCCCTGAAGACCTTCAACGAGGTCGTCACCAGGTTGGCGAAGGCCAGGATCAACTACGAGGAAAAGCACGGCCCACTGCTCAACTTCGGCTTCTGCGCTCCGAGACAGGTGGGGTGGCAGTGGATCGAAGAGCCGTGGCCCTGGGAGATTTAAAGGGGGGGAATAATCCATGTGGCTTTACGAAAAAAAGCTCCAGTACCCAGTAAAGGTAAGCAACCGCGACCTGCGGATGGCGAAGTTCTTGCTCACCCAGTACGGCGGGCCGGACGGCGAACTCTCAGCAGCAGTGAAGTACCTCAACCAGCGCTACACCATGCCCACGAACAGGGCTAAGGGAACCCTGACCGACATCGGCACCGAGGAACTGGCCCACTGGGAGATCATCGCCACGATGATCTACAAGCTGATGAAGGGGGCGACACCCGAGGAACTGCGGCGGGCGGGGCTGGGGAGTCACTACGCCATGCACGGTGACGCCCTCTTCCCCGCGGACGCCAACGGTGTCCCCTGGACCGCTGCCTACATCCAGGCACACGGCGACCCAGTCGCCGACCTCCAGGACAACATGGCCGGTGAGCAAAAAGCGCGGGCGACCTACGAGCACCTGATCGACCTCACCGATGACCCTGACCTCAGGGACACCTTACGCTTCCTGCGGGAACGCGAGGTCGTCCACTTCCAGCGCTTTGGGGAACTCCTCGACCATGTCCAGGGCTACATGAACAGCAAAAAATACTTTTAAAAAATTGGAAAGGGACAGGTACGCCTCCAAAAGCACCGCGGGAAGCGGCAACCTGTCCCTTTCCTCTTGCCAGCCCCGACATCACCCTCCCTCCAGCTTTCGGGTCCCCCAATCTTTTAGGCAGACAAGATGATAGCCAGTTCATGTATACATGTATACTTGCGAAAGAAAGGAGGAAATCTAAATATCCCTGAGAACATTAATAAAAGTGCCAAAAATCTTCACCTGCATCATAAAAAAACCACAAGGAGGATGAGGGTTTAAAATGTCTCTGAGCAGACCTAATGCATCAGCCGCTACACTCACAAAAAACCGGACCAAGGACAGTGTCTGTCCCTTCAGTGGGATGTGCGCCACCTGCCTCGACGGCTGTCCGGGAATCTGCGAGGTGGGCAAGTCTGCTTATAGGGGTAAGGAGGTCATTTATCCCCAACCCTTTGGGAAAACCACTTCAGCCTCAGAAAAGGACTACCCTGTAGACCTGTCTCACTTCAACATCATGGGCACCTGTGTCGGAGCAATCGGGATCGAAGCAGACAGTGACAAGGCGATCTTTCCTAATGTCGACATTTCCACCGAAATCGGTGGGAGCGAAAAAATCAAGCTGCGTGTTCCGTTCATCATTTCAGCAATGGGTTCCACAAACATCGCCGCAACCCATTGGAAGAGCCTGGCAGCAGGGGCTGCCATCTCCGGAACGATCGTCACCGTCGGAGAAAACGTCTGCGGTATGGACCCCGACTTAGAGCTCAAGAACGGGAAAGTCGCCCGGTCACCGCGGATGGAAGCGAACATCAAGGCCTTCCGGGATTACTACGAGGGCTACGGAGCAATCGTCGTCCAGGCAAATGTGGAAGACACCAACCTGGGAGTCCACGAGTACGTAATCGAAAAGCTCGGAGTCGAAGCTGTTGAGCTCAAGTGGGGCCAGGGCGCGAAAGACATCGGTGGAGAAGTCAAACTGAACACCCTCGAACGCGCCCTCCAGCTCAAGAAGCGGGGCTACATCGTCCTCCCCGACCCGGAAGAGCCCTACGTCCAGGAAGCGTTCAAGAAAGGGGTATTCACCGAGTTCGAGCGCCACTCCCGCTTAGGGATGGTCGAAGAGGAAGCCTTCCTGAAGCGGGTCGAAGAACTGCGCAAACTGGGAGCCAAGTTCGTCTTCCTGAAGACCGGAGCCTACCGCCCTGTCGACCTGGCGCGAGCAGTCAAGCTGGCCTCGGAGGCCCGGATCGACCTGCTCACAGTCGACGGTGCTGGTGGAGGAACCGGAATGAGCCCCTGGAGAATGATGAACGAATGGGGAATCCCCACAGTTTACATTGAAGCACTGCTGAAGAAATACCTCGACCGCCTGGCAGCCAAGGGGGCCTACATCCCAGACGTTGCCATCGCCGGTGGATTCACCCTCGAGGACCACGTCTTCAAAGGGATCGCCCTTGGTGCTCCTTATGTCAAGGTCATCGGAATGGCCCGTTCCCCACTGACAGCAGCGATGGTCGGAGACAAGATCGACGCCGACCTGGCCAGTGGAAAACTTTCCAGAGAACACGCCCAGTACGGCGAAACCCGTGACCAGATCTTCGTCACCAGTGGCGAACTCCGGGCGAAATTCGGAGACAAATTCGACGAGATCCCAGGAGGGGCGATCGGGGTCTACACCTACTTCGAGCGCCTCGCCCAAGGCCTGAGGCAACTGATGGCCGGCTCCAGAAAGTTCGCCCTGAAATACATCGACCAAAGCGACCTGGCAGCACTCACCAAAGAAGCCGCTGAAGTGACTGGAATACCCTACATCATGGACCTAGATGCTGAACTAGTAGACCAGATACTGGGCTAATAAAGCGACACTAAAAGGCCCTGGGTTTTCAAATCCCCAGGGCCTTTTTTATCATATTTCAATACGTATGTTCACACCTCCATGAAGTTTTTATGGAAATTGAAAGAGCATCCGCTTCTTGCTAAAACTTGACAATTCCAAAATCAATTTCAGTAACACCACCCGGTTTACTAACAGAGGTTTGGTGTACAACAGTTACAGCAACATGCCACCCTTCCTGGAGAGATTCCCCGTGGGGAATCCCGGACTTTAGTCCAGGGCTAAAGTCAATCTAATGATATAGCTCGTATTACGTTCCTTTATTGCCGGCGCGACAGTTTTCACGCTAGAATTTATTATTTCACCGATTATTAGCATAAAAAACGAGCCTCCCTTACAGTGGTAAACATTTTAAAACAATAAAACAACGTTCGGTTTGGTTTTCTGTAGGTGCCCAAAAAATGACCCTGCATTCGTGCAGGGCTTTTTATAGTTCGTTTACTTCCTTATAGCAAGAAAGAGGTGAATCTTTTTCTAGAGCAAATTTTTGACTAGGTCAACGGCAGTACTGGCATCAGGCGCATAACCATCTGCCCCGATCTGGTCGGCAAAAGCCTGAGAAACAGGAGCTCCACCAATGACAACTTTCACCTGTTCTCTTAGACCAGCTTCCTTGAGAGCTTCAATAGTGTCTCCCATATACTGCATTGTCGTGGTTAACAGAGCAGAAAGGCCTAAAAAAGCAGGGCGATGTTCTTTGACAGCTTCCACAAATTTTTCAGGAGCAACGTTAACACCGAGGTCGATTACTTCTACTCCAGCTCCTTCAAGCATCATTCCAACAAGATTCTTTCCAATATCGTGGAGGTCTCCTTTCACTGTGCCAAT
>LGFL01000113.1 GCA_001508855.1 Thermoanaerobacterales bacterium 50_218 | reverse complement strand
TCTTCTTTTACGAGTTGGTTCCTTCTGAGAAAATTGTCGGCTTTGTTATCACTGTCTATTTTGTCAGTTACAGCCTGGCTGTCTTATGGACAGGACATCTTACAGACTCCTTTGGGTGGTTGCGTCCCTTGCTTCTGGGTCTGTTGGGGAGCGGGGTTGTTTTTGCTGCTCTGGCTCTGGCTCAGCACATCATCTGGGCAGGTGTGCTCGCGGGGATTCTCGGGCTCACCCAGGCCCTAGCCTCTGTTCCGCTTACGGTGAGGTTGACTGAGTTGTTTCCAGGAGAAACTGCTGGCAGTTTGGGTGTTTTAACGGTTTTTCGGATGGCTGCCCTGGCCAGCGGTGCTTTTCTAGGTGGGGTGCTCTCCCAGTTAAAAGGGTTGAGACTGGCCTTTTTGTTCTGCAGCTTGATTGTGTTTTTGGGAGGAGTAATGCTTCTTTTTTTGATCAAAAGAGGCTCCCTGCAGAGGTAGTTTTTTGTGTAGCTCTGGAAGGGATTTTCTGTCCGGTGTCGAAATAACTTTTCCAAGGGATCTAAAGCTGTTCCAAGAAAGCGGGCCACGAAGGTCTTGCGCCTTTCCGAAGAAAGGGGACCTTCGTGGTTTTTGTTTTTGTGGAGGCGAGAATGTTCGATGTTTTCGGTGAGTTGTCTGGCCGGAAGTAGGCAAGTTCATTGATGGAAGGGGAAAGACTTGACGATTAGGCGCGCTCAGGTGGTTCTGGAAAACCGGGAAGTATAAAAAGGCTGGCCAGGGATAAGCTGGCTTTGCTCCACAAAATGACCTGGTAAAGAGCGTCCTGGACCAGCAATTGGCTCCTCTCCCTCCTGCTTGCCCCTCGGAACCAGCCACCTGGGCCGCTATTTTTTAGTCAAGTTTAATCAAACTGCTGCCTTAACTCTGTTTGCCGTGAATTTCAGGATTGTTCTGGATGCAGGTTTCAAATACTTCCTTACCCTTGATGGTAAGACCTGGCAAAAGGTAAGGTTGCCAGCTATCTTCTTCCCCGTAGACCCCGGTATTTACGTAGTCATTGTCCTTCCAGAGGTATGCTGTCACCTTTCGGGCCTCGGGGTCGACAGTCCAATATTCTTTGACGGCATGGCGGGCATACAGCTTCTTCTTCAGGTCAAGGTCCCTTTCGGCAGTAGAAGGTGATAAAATCTCGATGATCAGGTCGGGTGCTCCTTGAATATTGTCTTCTCCAATAATTGAGAGGTTCTCGCGACTCACGAAGAGCACATCCGGTTGCACCACATCATGGTGGCTGAAAAGGACATCGAGTGGTGCTTCGAAAACTTCTCCCAGGCCGTTAGCTTTGACATAGGACCACAGGATCGTGGTTAAGTTTCTGCTTATTTGCTTTATTTGCTGATGCACCCGTTTGGGGGAAGGAGTCATGAAAAGTTTGCCTCCGATGATTTCATAGCGCCTGTCTTCGGACAGCTGCAGGTAATCTTCGTAGGTGAACTTGAGGTGCTCAGGGGTGGAAGCCACTAAATCACCTCCAGGGTAGCTTTGTTTGTTTAAAGTATACCACACACTGAGAACCAGATGTGCATCAGAACCAGGGGCACTCAAATACCTGATGCTGGCGGTTTAAGTTTGGCAAAAGTAATTTTTGCAGGCATCCTGGGCAGGAATTTTCTGCTTCGTATCGAATGAGTTTATTGAAAAGCTACGGCTGAAGCTGTGCAGTTGGATATTTGTGGGAAAAGGCCACGAAGGTCTTGCACCTTTCTGAAGGAAGGGAGCCTTCGTGGTTTTTTAATTTAAAATTTTAATTTATCTTGAGGAGGGAGAAGGAATGAGAGTTCTGGCACCGCGCAAGCGGGAACAGGTGATGCCTTTACCAGTAGTTTTAATTTCCACAGTGGGAAAAGATGGAGTGCGCAATGTTGCCCCCTGGTCATGTATTACTCCAATATTGAGGCCTTTTAACGACCTTCTCCTGGCTTCGTGGATTAAGCGAGACACGTTGAGCAACATCCGCGAAACAGGGGAATTTGTTGTCAATGTTCCTCCTGTCGAGCTCGTCGAGGCAGTGATGATCTCTTCCCGGAATTACCCACCGGAAGTTGATGAGTTTGAAGAAGCTGGCTTGAAGCCGCGTCTGTCCCATGCAGTTAAACCGCCCGGGGTTGAAGGTTGTTTGGCCTGGGCGGAGTGCACGCTTGTAGAAGAAATCAGGCGTGAACGCTACTCACTGGTCATTGGTAAAGTGGTTCATTTGGAGGCTGATGATTCCTTCTTTAATGAAGCTGGGGAGATGGACTATGAGCGGGCCAAACCGTTGACCGTGATTCTCGGTGATCGCGGGATGTGGTTTACCCGACCGGTTTTCGCCGGCAGATACGCAGATTATGCCGAAATGTTCCTGAGCAAAAAAGGATGAAGCCCCTGCTTTT
>LGFL01000041.1 GCA_001508855.1 Thermoanaerobacterales bacterium 50_218 | reverse complement strand
TTTGCCCACTTGCTGGCAGGGGCTGTTTTGAAGATGCTTGCGTTTTTGGCGATTTGCTTTTTCGTCTGGTGGGGAGTTGGTCTTCTCTGTTTTCTCCTTACGAAAGCGGCCCACCTGACTTTTTTAGGGATGGGCAATCGCTTTTTTGGCGCTGGCTTAGAGGCTTTGGTGCGCTTGCTTGCCTTGGTGGTGATTGTGGGGCTGGCAAATCCTTTGGTTGTAAGCATTCCTCCGAGCGTTTTTCCAGCACTTACAAGCATTTGGAAGAAGTCCCTGTTTGTTCCTTACTTAGTGGAGGGTTGGGAGATAGTAGTCCCGGTTTTCGAACAACTGTTAGGGGTTGTCTAGGTAGGGGGGTGAATAACCTGTGTCCGAAAAAATGCGTTTGACCCAGTATTCCCGTGCTGCTGGCTGAGCTGCTAAACTGGGACCGGGTGTCCTGGAGGAGATCTTAAAAGATTTACCTGGCTTTGAGCACCCTGATTTATTGGTGGGCTGCGCTCTTCCGGACGATGCCGGTGTCTTCCGCATTGGGGAAGAGTTGGCCCTTGTGCAGACTGTCGATTTCTTTACACCAGTTGTTGATGATCCCTATCAATTCGGTCAGGTGGCTGCGGCCAATGCCTTGAGTGACGTTTACGCGATGGGTGGAAAACCACTGACAGCATTGAATATTGTGGCCTTTCCCACATGCACCCTGGGGATAGAGGTGCTTCGGGAGATCGTCCGCGGGGGTTGTGACAAGGTTGCTGAGGCAGGTGCGGTTGTCTTAGGTGGGCATTCTATCGAGGACTCAGAGCCCAAGTATGGACTTGCTGTAACCGGTATCGTTCACCCTGATAAAGTGGTCACCAATAGCGGTGCCCAGCCCGGTGACTATCTGATTCTAACAAAACCACTGGGTACTGGGGTATTGGCAACAGCTTTAAAGGCTGGGATGCTGGAGCCAGAAGATGAGAAGGTCTTTGTTGAAGTGATGGCAACCCTGAATGCCGCTGCTGCGAAGGCCATGACGCACATCGGTGTTAGTGCCTGCACAGACATCACTGGATTTGGTTTACTTGGCCATCTCCGAGAGATGGCTTGTAACAGTAAGGTTGATGCCGAGGTTTGGGTTTCTCAAGTACCTTTTTTGCCACGTGTCCTCGAATTTGCCAGCATGGGGATTCTCCCTGGTGGGGCCTATGCTAACAAAGAGCATGTGACTCCATTTGTGGAATTTGCCGAAGAAATTCCAGAAGCGGAAAAGGACTTACTTTATGACCCTCAGACATCTGGAGGGTTGCTGATTGCCGTTCCTGAAGACAGGAAAGAGGCACTTGAAGGAGAACTCCGAAACCAGGGTGTTGCTTCCTACCGGGTGATTGGTAGGGTTGTTGGGGAAGGAAAGGGGAAGATTGTGGTAAGGAGGGAAAGCAAATGAATGGCCTCAGGGACCGGAAGCTGCAGGGAACGCAGCGGGATTCGGATTATTACCTGGGACTGACGCAACCCGAAGGTTTTTCCACGCAACTGGAGCCACAGGAGAATCTGCTGCTACTAGTGACTGCGGCAGGAATTGGCCGCGGCAGTGAGGAGCTAGGCCAGTTGCTGATGAAGAAGTTCTTCCGAGCCCTTAGTGAACAGGGTGGGCTGGGAAAGGTGATCATTTTTCTCAACAGCGGGGTTTACCTTACCTGTGCAGGTTCCAGTGTTCTTGAGTACCTCTGTGAACTGGAGAAAGATGGTGCTCAAATCTTTTCTTGCGCTACGAGCCTGGAGCACTACCAGCTTCGGGAACTGTTGTGTATCGGTAAAATTCTTGATGTTTACGGGATTTTGGACTATCTCCAGAAGATTCCAAGGGTGATTTACCTTTAGGGGGTCGTGTCTGGGGGGAAGCTAGGATGGGTGAGCTTGCCAATATGTGGGAACAGATTGTTACAGCTTTTTCTCTCAAGGCAATCGTCTCATATTCGACAATACTACTGCGAATTTTTTTGATTATTGCTGGCTTGATCATAGCTGGACGTCTTGGGAGGAAGCTGATTGATGGGCTCCTGAAGCCAGAACGGATTCCCGGCACTTGGGACGAACGCCGGGTGCACACCCTGCGTGGCTTGGCTTGGAGCCTACTTCGTTACTTCCTCTACTTTGTAGGTGGAATGATGATCCTTTCTGAGTTGGGGATTGATACGGCTTCTCTTCTCGCTGGAGTCGGAATTGCCGGCCTCGCTATTGGTTTTGGTGCCCAGAACCTTGTCCGGGATGTGATTAGTGGTTTTTTTATCCTTTTTGAAGACCAGTTTGCTGTCGGCGATTATGTAACTGTTGCTGATGTGACAGGGACTGTTGAGGAAATGGGCTTACGGGTGACGAAGGTTCGGGAGTGGACCGGGGAACTCCATGTGATTCCTAATGGAGAAATCACAAAGGTAACCAATTTTTCGCGGGGAGGAATGGGGGTTCTTGTCGAGGTGGATATTGCCTACGAAGAAGATATTGACCGAGCAATCGAGGTTCTCGAAAAGATCTGTAAAGATGCTGCTGCTGATCACCGGGAGATAGTTGTTGAGGAGCCTTATGTGCTTGGAGTGACCTCACTCGGAGAATCCGGGATTACTGTCCAGGTTTTTGGGAAGGTGCTGCCGATGAAACAGTGGGGATTTGCCCGCGAGTTGCGGAAACGGATCAAGGAAGGCTTTGACCGCGAAGGTATCGAAATACCTTACCCGCGTCGGGTGATTCTCTGGAGGAAGGAAGGGGATGGCAATGAGACAGCCGATGCAGTTTAATCTCGGTGATGTTGTCAGACTAAAAAAACCGCACCCTTGTGGTGGTTACGAGTGGGAGATCTTGCGGGTAGGGATTGATTTCCGCATCCGTTGCTTGAAGTGCGGACGCCAGGTGATGCTTCCCAGGACCAAGTTCGAGAAAAGGGTCAAAGCGGTTGTGAAGAGGGCTCTCGAAGAAGAGTAAACCGGGAGATGATTTAAAATGGCTTTCTCGATAGGGATCGTTGGTTTACCTAATGCTGGGAAGACAACACTTTTTAATGCTCTCACAGGGCTTGGCGCTCTTGTGGCTACCTACCCTTTTAGCACAGTTGAGCCTAATCGGGGGATTGTTCCTGTTCCTGATTCCCGACTCCAGGTGCTGGAGAAAATCCTCAGCCCCTCGAGGGTGGTTCCGGCGACAGTAGAATTCGTGGATATTGCTGGCCTTGTTGAGGGAGCGAGCCAGGGAGAGGGCCTGGGGAACAGGTTTCTCGCCCACATTAGAGAGATGGATGCTCTTGCTCATGTCGTCCGCTGTTTTGAGGGGGGAAAGGTCCCCCACCCTTACGGAGCACCTGACCCTCGCAGAGATATCGAACTAGTGGAAGTGGAGTTAGCGCTAGCTGACCTGGAAACAGTAAGGCGCCGCCAGGAAAAGGTGGCCCGTGCAGTCAAAGCAGGGGAAAGAGGGGCACGTGAAGAGCAGGAGTTTCTGGAAAAGCTTGCTTCCCACCTGGAGACAGGGAAGCCTGCGAGAAGCTTTGCGGGGAGCACTGAGGAGCGGTTTCTGAAGCCTCTCTTTTTGCTTACAGCAAAGCCGGTCGTTTACGTGGCTAATGTAGGCGAAGATAGGAAAGATTCTCCCCTTGTTGCCGCACTCCAGGAAATGGCTGTTGAGCGGGGAGTGCCGCTGGTGGTCCTTGCTGCCCGGTGGGAGGCTGAACTGGCAGAACTGTCTCCCGAGGAGCAGGAACTTTTTCGCCAGTCTGAAGGGGAAGAATCGGGCCTTGTGCAGCTGGTGAAAACCGGATACAGGTTGGGAAATTTGCTCACTTTTTTCACTGCCACAGGACCGGAACTTCGTGCCTGGACAATTGAAGCAGGGACGAGAGCCATTGATGCTGCTGCGAAGATCCATTCTGATTTTGCCAAATACTTCATCAGAGCTGAGGTTATTTCTTACGAGGAACTGGTGCGAGTAGGATCTTTGGCTGGTGCCCGCGAACAGGGTCTGGTACGCATCGAAGGTCGGGATTATGTGGTTCAAGAGGGAGATCTCATTCACTTCCGCCACAATGCCTGAGCATCGCTTTTGTTCAGAAAGTTGTTTTTACGGAAGGAGTATGGTATAATCCCAGCGAATGATCCCTGCCCCTTGAATGGGGCCGTTAGTCCAGAGGGAGGAGGTGTACCAGAGGATGCGTTCTTATGAGGTTCTCTTCATAATTAAGCCTGACCTCGATGAGGATGCCGTAAACGCTGTTGTAGAAAAGTTTACTAACCTGATCCAGGAGACTGAAGGCACCGTAGAAGAGGTGAGCCGCTGGGGAAAGAAGCGCCTTGCTTACGAGATTAAAAAGTTCAGGGAAGGAATTTACGTCCTGATTCTCTTCCAGGGGACACCGGCAACTGTTCGTGAACTCGACCGGGTATTGCGCATCTCTGACGAGGTCTTGCGTCACCTGATCGTCCGCAGAGAAGCGGCTTGAAGTGACACGGGGAGGAGAAAATTTTGTATTTGAACCGGGTGATTCTCATTGGCAGGTTGACCCGGCAGCCAGAACTCCGCTTCACACCTGGGGGGACAGCAGTGGCTAATTTCACCCTTGCTGTTGACCGCCCCTTCACCAATAGCCAGGGTGAGCGGGAAACTGATTTTATCAGGATCGTTGTCTGGGGGAAGCAGGCAGAAACGTGCGCCAACTACCTTGGGAAAGGGCGTTTGGTTGCTGTTGAGGGAAGGCTCCAGGTGCGTTCTTACCAGACTCCAGAGGGCGAATCCCGCCGGGTGACCGAGGTTGTCGGGGAAAATGTGAGGTTTCTCGATAGGGCGCGGGAGCAGGCAACTCCTCCTGAACCTGAGCCTGATTTAGGTTTTCTTCCGGATGGTTTTGATGATAACTCCCTCGACCCTGAGGAGGAACCTCCGTTTTAAAATTGAGTGTGGAGGTGAGATTTTTGGGAAGAGAGCGGGGAAAACGCAAAAAGAAGGTCTGCAGCTTCTGCGTTGACAAGATCGAGTATGTTGACTACAAGGATGTTAATAGATTGCGGAAGTTCATTACAGAGCGGGGGAAAATTCTGCCGCGGCGGATCACAGGAAACTGTGCCTGGCACCAGCGGCAGTTGACTGTTGCCATTAAGCGCGCCCGCAATATGGCGTTGTTGCCATTTACTGTTGAGTAGCCTGCTGTGTCTTGAATCAGGCGTGAATAAAAACATGATGGTTTAATCTTGGGAATCAGGGGAGTTTATACTCCCTTTCTCTGTTTTCAAGAGGTAATTCAAAAATACCAGCAGGAATCATCCTCGAAGGTGCAGAAGTAAAAACCGCGGGAAAGCAGGGAAGTCCAGTGAAGCTGAGCCTTTACTACAGGAATTATAAACGGCTTTTCTTTCTGGGGATGTGCGTTTTTATTACCCTAACCACCCTTGGCCTTGCAAGTGTCCACCTGTTACTTGGAATTTTCGGGTTGGTACTTGCTCTCGGTGGAATGTGTGGTCTTGCCTACCTGGATCTTCGAGAGAGGAAAGCGCTTGAGGAAGATTTGGTGCTTTCGTCTGAACCCAAGAAAGAGGCAGCGGTTTCCTCGACCAGACCCAGAAACAGTCTTGTCGTGGCTTTCCTCCAGGTTGATGACTATGACCGGGTTTTTCAAGAACTTAGCGACGAAGAGCGCCCTCTCCTGGTGGCAGCAGTTGACAGGTTTTTGAAAGAGTGGGCTTCTTCCCATAAAGGCTTTCTCCAGAAAGAAGGTCGTGACCGTTACCTTCTTCTGCTCGATGTTGAAGAACTGAAAAGAATCGAGGACGAGGATTTTTCTGTTCTCGAAGAGGTTAAAGGGATTAAGCTGGGGAACGCTCTTCCAGTTACCCTGAGCATTGGGGTTGGGAAAGACGCCCCTGAAGGAAATCTCGCAGTTCTGGGAGAACTCGCCCGCGAAGCTCTTGAACTCGCCCTTGTCAGAGGTGGTGACCAGGCAATTGTCAAGGCACCTCACCACACCTGGTTCTACTGGGGGAAAAGTCTTTCCTAAAGCTGATTAGGAAGAAGATTAGAGGAGAGTGAAAGAGATGAAAGTGATTCTGTGCCAAGATGTCAAGAACCTGGGAAAAAAGGGGGATATTGTTGAGGTTGCTGAAGGTTACGGCCGCAATTATTTGTTTCCCCGCGGCTTAGCTGTTCCCGCATCTGAAGGCAAGATCAAGGAGGCAAAACTGCTTAAAGAAGGAAAAGCAAGAAAAGAAGAACGGGCACGCAGGGAAGCTCAAGAAATGGCTAAAAAGATTGAGGGAAGGGTTGTGAAAATTGCCAGCAGGGCTGGTGAAGAGGGCAAACTTTATGGGGCAGTCACTAGCAGGGATATAGCGAGGGCACTATCGGAAATTTTGGGGAAGGAGATCGACAAAAGAAAGGTAGAACTTGAAGAACCACTCAAGATGTTGGGGAGCTATCCGGTCAGTGTTCGCTTATACCCCGGGGTTCAGGCAAAGATTACTGTTGAGGTGGTCCCAGCAGAATAGGCTGTTGAGGGTTCTCAAGGACAAGAGGGTAACAGTGCTCACCAGGCGGGAATTATGAAAGTGCTTATCCCAGAAGAAAACCTGCGCGATGTTCCTAAGGATGCTTTCGAACATTTCCTGAACTGAAGTATTTCGGGAGGATCACTGTGATGGAACTGCTCCAACGAGTCCCCCCACATAATATTGAGGCCGAGCAGGCGGTGCTGGGAGCACTGCTGCTCGCCCCGGAGAGTTTTGCCATCGTTGCTGAGATTTTAAATCCAGAGGATTTCTATGGAGAAAATCACCGAGAACTCTACCGTGTTCTCCAGAGCTTAGTTGAAGATGGACACCCGATTGACCTGGTAACGGTGACTGAGGAGCTTCAAAAGAGGGGTTTGTTGGAAAAGGTGGGTGGTGCCAGTTACCTGGCATCACTCGTTGGTTCGGTTCCCACTGCTGCTAATGTGGAGTATTATGCTCAGATCGTTGCTGAGAAGTCTTTGCTGCGCTCTCTGATCACAACCTGTACCCAACTGGCAGCTCAGGGTTACGAGGAAGGTGTTGAAGGCAGAGACCTGCTTGATGAAGCTGAACGGATGCTCTTGCGTTTAAGCACCAGGCGCCAGAGTCGAGGTTACCGTGCCTTGAAGGATCTCCTTGTGGAGACCCTCGAAAAGATCGAGCACCTTTATTTGAACAAGGGTGAAGTAACTGGTATTCCAACCGGCTTTCATGACCTTGACCGCCTGACATCAGGATTACAGCCTAGTGACCTCATTCTGATTGCTGCTAGACCCTCGATGGGAAAAACTTCTCTCGGCTTGAATATTGCCCAAAATGTGGCTATGAAGGCAAAGATCCCTGTGGGCATCTTCAGCTTGGAAATGTCCAGTGAGCAGGTCGTCCAGAGGTTGCTTTGCGCCGAAGCACTGGTAGAGCAACAAAAACTGAGGACTGGGTATCTTTCTGAAGAAGACTGGCCACGCCTTGTTCAGGCTGCTTCACGGTTAGCTAAAGCCCCCATTTTCATTGATGATACTTCTTCGATTTCCCTCCTTGAGTTACGGAGCAAGGCAAGAAGACTGAAGATCGAACACAATGTCGGGCTTTTGGTGATCGACTACTTGCAGTTGATGCACGTTGGCAGGAGAGTAGAAAACCGTGTCCAGGAGATTTCCGAAATCTCCAGGTTTCTCAAGTCACTTGCTAGGGAATTAGACATTCCAGTTGTCGCCCTTTCCCAGTTGAGCCGCTCGGTTGAACAGAGGACAGACAAAAAGCCGATGCTGTCTGAGTTGCGTGAAAGCGGGAGTTTAGAACAGGATTCTGATGTTGTCATCTTCATTTACAGGGATGAATATTATAATCCTGATTCTGATAAAAAGGGAATTGCCGAGATCATTGTGGCTAAGCAGCGTAATGGTCCGGTAGGAACGGTTGAGCTGGCTTTCCTTAAGGAATTCACGAAGTTCGTTAATCTGGAGAAGTCTTCTCTTCCGGAGTTTTCTTCTGGAGAGGAATTAGGTGACCAGGAGGAGGGTGCTTTGCAAGAGAAATCGAGAAAAAGGAAGAGATAATCGGAGCTGTTTCCTTGACTTTGCAAACTTTGTTTTGTTAAGATTAGCTTGCCAAGATCTGTAGTTTTGCTGGCAGTTCTTTTTGTTTATGCAGCCTAGCCAGGATGTTGCCGTTTCCTTCCTCAGGAGGAGGTTTTCTGGTTTGGCGAAATACGATGTGGTTGTGGTGGGCGCTGGGCCTGCGGGAATTTTCTGCGTTCTTGAACTGATCAAGCAAGGGGTTGACCTGAAAGTATTGATGCTGGAAAAGGGCCCTGACCTCTCTGAACGGACCTGCCCAGCACGGAAAAAGGGGGTTTCTTGTTTTGGTTGCTCTTCCTGTGCTGTTGTTTCCGGCTGGGGTGGTGCTGGTGCTTTCAGTGACGGGAAACTGGCATTATCTGCTGATGTCGGTGGGATGCTGGATAGCTATTTGAGCAGGGAAGAACTTGAGGAAGGGATCAGGTACGTCCACCAACTGTACCTGGAGTTTGGTGCCCCCGAAAAAGTTTACGGTCTGGAGCAGCAAGAGGAGATTGAAACACTCCGGCGCAAGGCTTTGCTGGCTGGGCTGTGCTTTGTCCATGCACCTGTGCGCCATTTAGGCACAGGGCGCACCCAGGTGATCCTGCAGAAGATGAAGGAGTACCTCCTCACCCATGGTGTTGAGATTCAGACGAGAAGGGGAGTAGCTTCCTTCCTGGTGAGGAATGGCGTCGTTGGTGGTGTGGTTACTGAAGATGGTGAATCGATCGAAGCAAAGTATGTGGTTTGTGCTCCGGGTCGTTATGGTGCTGAGTGGTTGTCTGAAGAGGCAGCCCGCTTGAATTTGCACACCGAGATCAACCCTGTTGACATTGGGTTGCGGGTCGAACTTCCTGCGGTGGTCATGGAGCCACTAACGCGACTGACGTATGAGGCAAAATTCATCTATTCTTCACCAACCTTTGAGGACAAGGTTCGCACCTTTTGCATGAACCCGTATGGGGAAGTGGTCATGGAGAATGTCGATGGGATCATTACAGTTAACGGCCACGCTCATGCAGAAAAGAAAACAGAATACACCAATTTTGCTCTCCTTGTGAGCAAGAGCTTTACAGAGCCTTTTAAGGAACCCATTGCCTACGGCAAGTATATAGCCAGGCTGGCAAACCTACTCAGTGGTGGTGTCATCGTTCAGCGCCTGGGTGACCTGATCGCGGGAAGGCGTTCTACTGAGGAACGAATTGCCCGAGGAATTGTTACTCCTACACTCAAAGAGGCAACCCCAGGGGACCTTTCTCTTGTTTTGCCGTATCGCCATTTTCTGGCGATCATTGAGATGCTCAAAGCGATGGACCAGGTTACCCCGGGCATTTACTCAAGGGATACCCTGCTTTATGGTGTTGAAGTGAAGTTTTATTCCTCGCGCCTGAAGTTGAGCAAAGTCCTCGAAACCGAAGTCCAGAACCTTTTTGGTGCTGGAGACGGCGTAGGGGTGACTCGTGGGCTTACTCAGGCCTCACTAAGTGGGATCATCGTCGGCAGGGAGATTGCTCATCGAGCGCGCTCTTCTGAAGGAGTTTAGAACTGCAATAGGAGGCAAATGTGATGCCAGTTGTCGTGATTGTAGGAGCCCAGTGGGGTGATGAAGGAAAAGGAAAGGTTACCGATTTTTTGGCGCGTGATGCTGATTATGTTGTTCGCTATCAGGGTGGAACGAACGCCGGTCATACAGTGGTGATTGGCTCTCAGGAGTTTCGTCTTCATCTGATTCCCTCGGGAATCTTTTATCCTGACAAGGTTTGCATTATTGGCAACGGGGCGGTGATCGACCCCGAGGTATTATTTCAGGAGTTGGATGCCTTCCGCGATCGCGGTTTGCAGACTGCTCGTCTGTTCATTAGTGACCGGGCGCACCTTCTCCTTCCCTATCACAGGTTGCTTGACGAACTGGAGGAAGAAAGTCGAGGAAAGGAGCAGATTGGGACAACGAGGCGGGGAATTGGACCTGCTTATGTCGACAAGGTAGCCAGAAGAGGCCTCCGAGTCGGCGAACTTAGAGAGCCTGGCTGGGAGGACCGTGTTTTCCAGATGGTCGTTGAAAAGAACGAGTATATCCAGAAACTGTATGGTGCTCAGGGGTTTGAGCCTGAAGAAATCGTTGAGTACTTGAGACCTTATGTAGATCGCCTTCTGCCTTACCTTGCCGATACTTCTCTAATTATCGCTCAGGCTGTTGCTGAAGGAAAAAATATCCTCTTCGAAGGTGCCCAGGGAACATTACTTGACCTCGATCATGGCACCTATCCTTATGTTACCTCATCTTCTCCAACCGCTGGTGGGGTTTGTATAGGAGCAGGGATCGGGCCAACTTCAATTGATCTTGTGCTCGGGGTCAGCAAAGCCTACACAACCAGGGTCGGAGAGGGTCCGTTTCCTACGGAATTAGTTGGCTCTCAAGGCGAAGAAATCAGGCAGAAGGGCAGGGAATTTGGGACAACTACTGGCCGTCCGCGCCGCTGCGGATGGCTGGACATTGTTATGCTCAGGTATGCAGTCAGAATTAACGGAATTAATGGTTTAATTATAACTAAGCTCGATGTTCTTGATAAAATGCCAAAAGTAAGGCTGTGTACAGCCTACCGCTACAAGGGAGAATTGCTTACTGAGTTTCCTGCCAGTCTCCGTGTGCTCCAAGAGTGTGTCCCTGTGTATGAAGAACTCGATGGCTGGCAGCAAGATACTGGAGGGGCGCGAACTTTTTCCGAACTTCCAGCCCCTGCTCAGAACTTTGTACAACGGATTGCTCAACTTACAGGGGTTCCGGTGGTGATGGTTTCAGTGGGACCCGACCGCCAGCAAACCGTGGTTCTCAGGGAGGTTTTCTCCTTGTTGGAGGAAAAAATCCCTAGCGGCAGCAAAGGTCCCCTCTACTCATGATGAAAATCACCATCCCTTTTTCGGGGTGTATTGACAGAACCGTTTTTCTGTTGTATGATTTTATTGGCCAACATTAGTAAAACAAAAAGGTGGGCCATTAGCTCAGTTGGTAGAGCACCTGACTTTTAATCAGGGTGTCCCAGGTTCGAGTCCTGGATGGCTCACCAGTGAAAATCTAGGAACCGCAGGGATTCGGCGGTTCCTTTATTTTTTGCCGCGATGCTCGTATGGTGAGTTGCCGCCCATCTGCCGCCCAAACAGCCTTTCGAACCGCTCGGCAGCCGCCCGCTGCTGGCCAGGAATGGCGTGGCCGTAGATGTCTGCGGTGGTGGTCGGCTTCTTGGTGTTTCCTCTGCAAAAGGTCTGCAATCTTTCAAGCTTTCGCTTTAGGTATGTGCTGTTCCAGGCTCCTGTTGATAGTCGGTGACATTAATTTGACATCAACCCAGGTGATCCAGAAGTCAAGGGAGGAATGGTGAGAATTGTGGAGAATGTTAGCGTAAGAGTATTCACTGATGACAATTTATTTAAGGGGGAAGGGTTTGATGAGATGCGGATCCCTGACTGAAGTGGCGAGGCTAGTTGCTGAGACTTTAGCTCGTGACACTGAGGTGGGGTTTTTTCGTGAGGTTGGTATCCGCAAGACAGGAGACCACTATTCCCTTGTGTGGATATCTCCACCTTTTGCAGATAACCCCTCTTCTGGATGGATTCCTGCGGAAAACGAAGTCAAAATAAAAGTAGAACCCTGCCCAGAGCGTGGAGGGGAATGCCCCCTTTGTGAAGGGATCTGCATGCTTGAAGATGAAATTGACTGTGCTACCCAGTGGATTAGTGAGATTATTAGAAATGCGTTTAAAGAGCGCATCTTGGTTGAGTAAAATTCGGAGGTAGTTTGTTTCAGTTTGTTTCACTGGGTCTCGGATTCTGGTGGTAAATCAGTTCTTTTCGGGGTGTGCTGCTTCTCAGGAACAAAGAGGCTGCGGCCCAGGTAACGGTCGTAGTTAGTCCAGCAGGTGCTGCCGATGTGGTTTTTGATCAGACAGCCTACCTGGTTGATGCGGGCGGAAAGGAGATCAGCGTGGTGTAAGGCAATAGCTTCGAGAGTTTTGGGCTCTTCTACTGCTCCCCATTCCCGCTGGCCGTGGTGGGACAAAATTAGGTGTTCCAGGTGAAGAGAAAGCTCCTTCGGAAAGTTTTTGACAAGTTTTACCTTTTCCCGCAAGAAGTCGCGACCAAGAATTACGTGTCCTCCTAGGAGACGGCCTTCTTTTGTCCGCTGGAAGGTAAACCCATTCTGATCATATTCCCAAAGCTTGCCAAGATCATGGATGGCGGCACCAGTGATCAGCAAGTCCGGGTCAATGAACTCTCCTTGAACTTCGATCACTTTGAAGCAATATTCCATAACTTCAATGGTGTGCTCGAGAAGACCGCCGGCGTAGCAGTGGTGAATTTTCCGGGCAGCAGTGGCGTGGGCAAACTGTTCGAGGAATTTGGGCTCAAAAATGGTTTCTAAAAGAGTCTTCAGATAGGGGTTGGCTACTTTTGAGATTTTTGCTGTGAACTCTTTCAGGAGGGCGGGGATGTCTTTTTCTGTTGTTGGCCGGAAGTCGTTGAGGTTCAGGCGCGATTTGTCAGTTTTGCGGCAGTGTTCGACATTGATTTGAAGCCCATTGAATTCGATGACTGTTCCCCGGATTACTGCGATGTCTCCTGGGGCAAGCATGTGGTAGACTTCCTCAGCGAGATCCGGGTCCCAAACCCTTGCTTCGATTGTGCCTGTGCGGTCACCGAGCAAAAGCTTGAGATACTTGAGGCCGTTCTTCGTTTTAGCGAGACTGATATCGAAAACCCCGAAGTAAGTAGCTACTTCAAGACCGGGATGGAGGCTTTTGACCCACTGGGTTTTCACGACCTTATCTCCTTTACTTTTGGATTTTTAGATAAGACTGCAACTAAATTATATCACAATTTGCTTTTTACCCTCTTGTCAGTAGAAGATGTTTTGAGTATAATACATACCAGGTAGAGCGGAAATAGCTCAGTGGTAGAGCATCGGCTTCCCAAGCCGAGGGTCGCGGGTTCGAATCCCGTTTTCCGCTCCAGAAAATCAGGCCCTCCGTAGATCTCAGGCGGTCTCGGAGGGCTTTTTTGGTGCCATCGCATAGCTAGTTGTCCAGTCGGCTGACTGCTTGCCTTTTGACCCCCATGGCCACATGTGAGTAGGTGTCGGCATTGGTAGATATTTTTGTCTGCTTTCCTGCTGTCTATCAGTCTTGGAAATTTTATGGTTCAAGGTCAGGGTGAGGCGCTTATCGCTGCTTCTTCAGTGTCACACCATTCAGGTTTTTCTGCTTCTTCTTTTTCAGCATGAGGCGCAGGTATTGATTGATCAGTTCGTCAAGCATTTCTGAGACAAGAAGAACCTCCTGTGCTGTTAATGCGGCATAGGTGCATTTTTGTTGAAGCTCAACCCGCAATCTTTCAATTTCTGTGACGAGTTCTTTATTATTTTCCAAGAAAATCACTCCAAAGAGTTAACGAGGAATATTTTATTGACCGAGAGTCAGGTCTGCCTGTATGGGTTTTGAAGGGAAAGTTTTTAAAGGTTGAACTCGATTTCAGGTAAAACTGGTACTTGTGCTTTCCCCTTGTCTTGATGTGTATCCCCAGATGAGAGGCTATAGTCCTAAATATTTAGCCTATAGGGTGTTTTGCCCCTTTTGGTTTGCTATTTTATTGATGCTTTTGAATTTTGGCAATGTGTGATGTTGGATGTCCTTGAGCAACCATTTGTCAATATACGATTTTTCACCTAAAAAGTCAATCCCTGGCATCAAGTCTGGCACAAAGTTGTGCCTCAAGAAAGCATTGCAGCCCAGAAAAAATACCCTGAATACTGCCTACTGGCAGTCCAGGGCATACGTCCGTCTTGCCGCGAACAAGTTTAGATATTCGCTGCATAATAGAGGCAGACCTGCTTCTTTCATCGAGTAAAATTAATTTGGGCTAGACAGGAAGGAATTTTCCCAAAAAAGAAGAACCTCACTCCGAGTGGGAAAAAGCAAAATGAAGG
>LGFL01000112.1 GCA_001508855.1 Thermoanaerobacterales bacterium 50_218 | reverse complement strand
CTTCATTTTGCTTTTTCCCACTCGGAGTGAGGTTCTTCTTTTTTGGGAAAATTCCTTCCTGTCTAGCCCAAATTAATTTTACTCGATGTGTCTGTTCCTTCCTGATTGACATAAGGAGAAGACCTTCTCTGACGATGTGCCTCATAAAGAAGGATCCCGGTAGCAACCGCGGCATTGAGGGATTCCACCCCCTGCCGCAAAGGTATCTGCACAACTTCATCAGCGAGGGCCAAAAGTTGGGGATCAATCCCGTGGGCTTCGTTGCCAATAATCACAACCAGAAGAGGTTTTCTCAGATTGGCTTCATAATAAATCTTTTTACCACGCGGGTCTCCAGCAACCACGAAAAAACCTAGATTTTTCATTTTTCCGAGCAAACCACAAAGGTCAACATCAGCAATAACAGGAACCCGAAAAACAGAACCCATCGTCGCCCTTAGCACCTTCGGGTTAAAAACATCCACGGTTCCCCGACTAAGATAAACAGCAGTTACACCTACCGCATCTCCAGTCCGAATCAACGTCCCCAGGTTGCCTGGGTCCTGAATCCGGTCAAGAGCAAGGAACAAACCCTCATCTCTTTCCAGTAGTTCCTCCTTTCGCCATTCCGGCTGAGGAACAACAGCTAGGATCCCCTGCGGGGTCTTTGTATCTGCCAGTTCCCGAAGCTCCGCTTCGCTTATCCTAAAAATGGGAATTTTTAAGGACGTGGCCTGGTCCAAAAGCATTTTTCCTCTTTCCTGTTGGACCACCTTATCAGTACAAAGGATAAAATCAGGTTGTAAGCGATTCTTCAAGACTTCCTCCAAAAATCTGAGGCCTTCAACCACCAAACGCTTTTCCTGTTTCCGATACTTCCTCCGGAGAAGTTTTCTTGCGTATTTAATAGCCTGCTTTCCAGAGTTCACTTTCACATCCATTCTGTTCCCCCAAAATTTTAATAAAATTAATAAAAAAAGTATGGTGTTTTAAGTATGCACCATACTTTTTTCTTTTTCTACAACATTTTTTGTGAAACATAGAGAAACTTTAGAGAGAATTTTTGATCTGATTCTATCTTAAGAATCAAGATGCTTCTTAGCCAGTTCCACAAGTTTTCCAAAGGCTACTTGATCCTTGACAGCCAGTTCCGCAAGCATCTTCCTGTTAACCGCAACCCCGGCCTTTTTAAGCCCATTAATGAAGCGGCTGTATGATAGACCATTGAGGCGGGCAGCAGCATTGATCCTAGTAATCCACAGTCTCCGAAAATCCCGCCTCCGCAAACGCCTGTGGATGTAAGCGTACATTAATGACTTCATTACCTGCTCATGAGCAGGACGGAATAACTTGCTTTTAGCCCCCCGGTAACCACGGGCAAGCTTGAGGATCTTTTTTCTTCTTCGGCGAGTAACAGGACCTCCTTTGACCCTTGGCATAAGACTACCTCCCTCCTACATATACGGCAAGAGTCTCTCAATGCGCTTCTTATCAGCACTACTCACAAGAGCAGGACGTCTCAGTCTACGTTTTCTCCTGCTCGACTTTTTCGCCAAAAGGTGGCTTCTCCAGGCACTTGCCCGCTTCCAGAGTCCACTAGCTGTTCTTTTAAACCTTTTCGCTGCACCCCGATGGGTTTTCATCTTAGGCATCGCGCTTTTCCCCTTTCACTGAATCCTGGTTTTTGGGTGCCAAAACCATGACCATATTTCTGCCTTCAATCTTCGGTTCCCTTTCAATAACAGCATAATCTTGCACACACTGATAGAATTTAAGACAGAGATTCCGGCCAAGGTCAGAATGCGAAATCTCTCGTCCCCGGAACATCAGGGTAACCTTAACCTTATCCCCATCCTGGAGAAAACGCAAAGCATTCCTAACCTTTACCTGGAAATCATGTTCCTCGATATTTGGTCTCAACTTTAATTCCTTAACCGTGATCACGCGCTGCTTTTTGCGCGCCTCCCGCTCTTTTTTGCTTTGTTCGTACTTGTACTTCCCGTAATCCATGATCCGGCATACCGGTGGCTTTGCACGAGGAGCAACCTCTACGAGATCGAGTCCTCTCTCCATTGCTATCCGAAGTCCTTCTTTGAGAGGAACAATTCCCAGTTGCTGTCCATCACTGTCAATCAAGCGGATCTCCCGGGCCCGGATCTCTTCATTGACCCGCAAATCTTTGTTAATCAGGCATCACCTCACAGAAAGTAATTGAAGAAACTATAACAAAAAAAGCGGGCACCACCCGCTTTTCGATCGATTCACGAACCTTAGGAGCTTCAGTGCTCTAAGGTGAGAAGCAAGTGGCTTCTGCTTAAGTAAACTCGCTTAAATTCAGTTTTTCGCTCTTTCCTGAATAAGCCTGCTTAAGTATAGCACACGCAATCATTTCATGTCAATCACAGTTTTTCCTTGGTAGCTGTCAACTCCGAGTGGGAAATATTCAAAAACATCATTGTGAAACTTTTGTTATGCAGCAACAAATGGAATACCAGCTAAAGCT
>LGFL01000111.1 GCA_001508855.1 Thermoanaerobacterales bacterium 50_218 | reverse complement strand
GTAAGCGTCAAATACAACCCACCTTGGCATAATACCCAAGTTTAAGGGATAATCTTCCTCAGATAAAAGCTCGATGAGGAGGATTTTTTCTTATGACCAAAGCCGAACGGGAAGCGCTATGGGAAACCCGAATAGCCGAATACAAGATGAGTGGGCAAAGCGTCAGAGAATGGTGCGCCGCCCATGAAGGCATCAGCCCCAGGCAGTTATGGTACTGGCTGCGAAAGTTTAAAGACCGGAACGGAGTTACCCCAGGAAAATCAAATCGGTGGCTGCCGGTGGAAATAAGCAACCAGTCATTTATAGAAGAGGACCATACTTTACTGGTCAAAATAGGACCGGCCAACATCGAGGTAAAACCCGGCTTTGATCCAGCCTTGCTTTCTCAGGTAGTTAAGGTGCTGGTAGCGTTATGCTAAATGAATTTAGTATCAACCGGGTTTACCTCGCCTGCGGTGCCACCGATTTGCGCAAGTCCATCGACGGGCTGGCCGTGCTGGTCAAGGAAGGGTTTGAGCTGGACCCCTTCTCTTCCTGCCTTTTCGTCTTCTGTAACCGGCAGCGGGACAAAATTAAAATTCTCCACTGGGACCACAATGGGTTTTGGCTCTATTACCGCCGGCTGGAGAAAGGTAAATTCCCCTGGCCGGAAAGAAGCACTTCTTCAACTATTGCCATTAGCCGCCGGGAACTGCGCTGGCTGCTCGACGGCCTATCGATAGAACAGCCTAAAGCTCATCCCGAGGTAAAAGCACGCACTGTAATATAAAAATAAAGCAGCAGAAAGAAATATTTTCACTTTGTGGTTGATTCTAGAGGGATTCGACGGGTTTCGTCGAATCTTTTATTCATGAACACTACTTCGCAATCTATCGCTGCCATGAATATAGAAGAGCTGCAAAGCCGCTGTCTACAGCTGGAAGAGCAGTGCAGATGGCTGGAACAACAGAATGCCGAGCTGACCGCTAAACTGAATTGGTTTATGGAGCAGCTTCGCTTGAGCAAACGCCGGCAATTCGGTGCTTCCAGCGAACGGACCGCTTCTGGCTACCAGCAGCTTTCGCTTTTTAATGAAGCGGAAGTGGAAGCCCAGCCGGATTTGCCCGAACCGGCTGTCGAAACCATCACCTACCAGCGCCGCAAACAGCGTGGCCGCCGGGAGATGGTGCTCGATAACCTGCCGGTGGAAACGGTTGAGTACCGACTGCCGGAAGAAGAGCGGGTCTGTTCGTGCTGCGGTGGTCCTTTACATGAAATGAGCACCGAAGTACGACAGGAACTGCAGATCATCCCGGCCCAGGTAAAAGTGGTCAAGCATGTACGTTACGTTTATTCCTGCCGCCATTGCGAGCGCAACGAGCTAACCACCCCCATTGTCACCGCTCCCATGCCGGCTCCTGTACTTCCCGGAAGTATGGTTTCCCCCTCGCTTATGGCTTACATCATGAACCAGAAATACGGGGAAGGTCTGCCGCTGTACCGCCAGGAGCAGCAGTTTGCCCACCTGGGGGTGGAGCTGTCCCGGCAGACGCTTGCCAACTGGGTGCTGCACGGCGCGAATAACTGGTTGACCCTGATCTACGATCGCCTGCATGAACACCTGCTTGAGCGGGATATCCTGCATGCCGATGAGACAACCCTGCAGGTTCTCCGCGAGCCGGGCCGGGCTGCTGAAACCCAATCGTACCTCTGGCTCTACCGCACCGGTCGGGACGGTCCTCCCATTATTCTCTACGACTACCAGACCACCCGGGCCAGCAAGCACCCCCGCCGGTTCCTGGCAGGTTTTAAAGGCTACCTGCACGTTGACGGCTACGCCGGCTACAACGAACTGCCGGATGTCACCCTGGTGGGCTGCTGGGCCCATGCCCGGCGCAAGTTTGATGAAGCGTTAAAGGCCCTGCCGGAAGATAAACGCAATAAAGCAGTGGCCGCCCAGGTGGGGCTGGAATTTTGTAACCAACTTTTTGCCATTGAGCGCGACTTGAAAGATGCAACGCCCCAGGAGCGTTATCAAGCCCGCCAGGTGCGCAGCCGCCCCGTGTTGGATGCTTTTCGGGCATGGCTTAAAACCCAGAAAACACAGGTGCTGCCCAAAAGTTCCTTTGGTCAGGCAATCAACTATTGCCTGAGCCAGTGGGATAAACTTATTGCCTTTTTGCAGGATGGGCGCCTGGAACTGGATAACAACCGGAGTGAGCGGTCGATCAAACCCTTTGTCATTGGCCGCAAGAACTGGTTGTTTGCCAATACTCCGCGGGGTGCACGGGCCAGCGCTATTACTTACAGCATCATAGAAACGGCAAAGGAGAATGGGTTGAATCCTTTCCAGTACCTCAGCTATCTTTTTGAAAAACTTCCCAACCTGAACCCTAAAGACAGTAACGCCCTGGATCAGTTACTCCCCTGGTCCGATTCGCTGCCCCATGTCTGCAGGGCTAATAAATAAGCCAGATTATGTCCCCACCTGATTGCAAGGTGGGGTTTATTTTACGCTTAC
>LGFL01000110.1 GCA_001508855.1 Thermoanaerobacterales bacterium 50_218 | reverse complement strand
TGCAGGCTCCCTTTAACGGATATCATTATAGATGTGCCCTTGCTAGGTTTAATGGGATGGCCCAATCTGTGTCCTGGCGGCAGGCTGGCCATGTTCATCGGAGCAGAGGGAGAAGTGAAAACGTGTCCCCATTTTCCCCATCCCCTTTGCTGGCTGGAGGAAGACATCCCAGGAGCATGGAGGACAGTTCGGGAAAAGGTAGCGGCAATGAATGAGACCTGCCGTATTTGTGAGCACTTTTCTATCTGTGGCGGGGGCTGCCCGGCCAATAAGACTGTATCTGGGAAGGACTACTACTGCCCTTACTTTTCCTCTGGAAGGTTGTCTGAAAAATGAAAGTGCTGGAAGTTAGAGGCCTGACCAAATATTTCAACGGCCAGAAGGTGTTAGACGACCTCAATTTTGACTTGAATGAGGGAGAAGCGCTGGGTTTTCTGGGGCCCAATGGAGCCGGAAAGACTACTACCTTAAGGATTATTACCGGCCTCTACAGGCCATCCGCCGGACGAGTCTTTATTGCCGGAATCGACGCCGTGGCAAACCCCATCAAAACCAAGGGCCTTTTTGGAGTCTGCACCCAGGACTTCAGCTTCAACGCCCACTATAGCATCGAGCAAGACCTCTACTTTTACGCCCGCCTGTACGGCTTACCCCGCAGAGCAGCAATGGAGAAGGCGCGCCGTGCCCTGGAATGGGCGGATCTTCTGGAGCACCGCAGGAAAAACGGAGACCACCTCTCCGGTGGGATGAGAAAGAAGATTCTTTTTGCCAGGGCGATGATCAACGATCCCCCTTTACTTTTGCTGGACGAGCCCACCACCGGGCTGGATGTGCATGCCCGCCGGGAACTCTGGGAAATGATCAGAGATCTGAAGAGCCGCGGTAAGAGCATACTGCTGATTACCCATTACCTTGAGGAAGCGGAGCAACTCTGCGACAGGATCCTGATTATCAAGAAGGGAAGGCTGGTTGCCGAGGGTGGGCCTGGGGAACTGCGCCAAATTGTTGATGTAGCACGGCTTCTGACCGTGGACCTCTATCGTCAACTTACTCTCGAGGAAAAAGAATGGCTGTGTGCTTTCCCGGGCGTGAAGAACTGTAAGAGCCGTGGGACAACAGTAGAGGTTGCCCTTGATAGTAGCCCGCAACGGGTGGGTGATTTTGTCCAAGAGATCTGCCGGAGGCTCCAACCTTTAGGTATTTCTTTAAGGGATGCCTCACTGGAGGAGGTCTTCCTGGAAGTGACCGGGAGGGAGGATTAAGGCTTGCGCAGATCTATTCGTGCCATCGGTGTTACCTGTGAATATGTGCTCTATGATTACCTGATCCACTTTCCCTACTTTGCTGTCCGGACACTGCTTTCTCCCGCTTTATATCTTTTTGGCTTTGGCCTGGGGGTGGGGGCACTTACCCAGGCGGGTGAGAACGCCTATTTTGAATACATCTTCCCCGGTGTACTGATGATTTCCGTAATGCAGGCCAGCTACACCCACTTCAGCACGGAGATCTGGATTTCCAGGCAGGTAGACAAGTACCTGGAGTTGTTGATGATGGTGGCCCCTATCTACCCTCTGGAAGCAGTGGCGGGCTACCTGATTGCCGGGACACTGATTTCTCTTTTTGCTGCGGGTTGCTTTGTGCTGATGGCCATGCTCGTGGTACCCGGTCTTACAATTTCCCTGGGATGGCTCCTTGGTTTTACGGTTGGACTGGGAATTTTCTTTGTATCCCTGGGAATAATCAACGGCGTCATCCATACCGATCCCCACATTTTCAGCGCCACCAATACATTGATTATACTGCCGCTTTCCTTCCTGTGCGGGGTGTTCTTCCCGCTGGACGTTTTTCCCCAGGCCATCCGTTTTTTGCTGGAGCTCATTCCTCTGACACAGGCTGTAGAGGGGATGAGGAGCAATGCCCCTTTCCTGCACTGCCTCTATGTGTGGAGCCTGGCTGTGATAACGGCGGTAATTGCAGCCCGGGTTTTTAAGCGTAAAATTGTGTCTTGATGTGATTGCCCTTTTAACTTTATCCATACCTGTGGCTTTTACTACTTGCCGTTGCAGATAATGGTCTGGCGCTTTATCCTTACGGGAACGGATAAGTTACCAGGGGCATTTTTATTTTGCGGCAGGGTTGTGCTCTTAGGTGGGGCGCAGCCGGCACCGACTGAAAAATATCGAGACGGAAGCGGTTTTTTTACGGCACCCTGCGCAGGAATTTTCTGTTTTGTGTCGAAGTAAACTCAGCAAAAAGGGGCGGCAGAAGCCGTCTGGTGCTTGGGGCTTTTGAGGCGGAGCGTAAAGAAGATTTTGTCGATGGAAGGGACCACGAAGGTCTTGTGCCCTGCCTGAAGGGGGGAGATCCTCGTGGTTTTTGTTTTATTCAGGTTGCTTTAAAACGCTTCGGTTGGGCGTTGAGGTGGTGCGGTCTGGATGCCTGGTGAACCTGTGCTGGAAGTTGAAGACTTGAAAACGATTTTTTTGACCCGGCACGGGGTGATTAAGGCCGT
>LGFL01000109.1 GCA_001508855.1 Thermoanaerobacterales bacterium 50_218 | reverse complement strand
GCGTGCGTCCAGGAGATTATCGAACAGCACCACGGCACCAGTCTGGTTTCTTACTTCTACCAGCGGGCCCTCGAAAGCGAGCGCCCGGAAGTGGTGACGGAGAACAGCTTCCGCTATGATTCCCGCAAGCCCCAGAGCAAAGAGGCTGCCCTCGTGATGCTAGCGGACAGTGTCGAGGCCGCTGTCAGGGCCCTCCAGAAGCCGACACCAGGGCGGCTCGAAGGGCTGACGCGGAAGATCATCAAGGAAAAGTTGCACGATGGCCAGCTTGATGAGTGTGACCTCACATTGAAAGACCTGGACAGGATCGCCCAGGCCTTTGTCCGGGTGCTCAGCGGGATCTTCCACTCCAGGATCGAGTATCCGGAAAACGTCTTGAGCGAAATAGAAAGGAGAAAAGGCAAAAGTGCAGTTGTTAATCAGTAACCAACAGGACGAATTCCAGCTCAGTGAAGAAGACCTTGCATTGATCAGGAAAGCCCTCGAGGAAGTCCTCAGACAAGAAGGCTTCCCTCGGGAGGCCGAGGTCAGCATCCTCTTTGTTGATGACACCAGAATGGCGGAGTTGAACAAGAAGTATCGAGGGGTTGAGGGGACGACCGATGTCCTTGCCTTTCCCATGCTCGAGGGCGAGCCTGGCAACCTCCAGATTCCCGAAGAAGAAGAGGTGCTTTTGGGGGACATCGTTATTTCCATCCCCAAAGCCTATGAACAGGCTGCTGCTTGTGGGAACACCTTCACTGCCGAACTGGTTTTTCTTGCCGTCCACGGGATGCTCCACCTGCTCGGCCATGATCACGCAACTCCCGAGGAAGCTGCTAGGATGCGTCAAGCTGAGAGGAAGGTTCTTGCCAACTGTAGCCTGCAGGTGAAAGAGGTTCGAGGATAGCAAACGGTTTTCCTGTCAAGGGGGAGCCTTTCGAGGGGGGCTGCAGGAGATCGGGATGCCGCGGAGGACACTAAAGGAAAGCTTCTGCAATGCTGGTTCAGGGCTCTGGTTCTGCCTGAAAACCCAGAGGAACATGAGGATTCACCTGGCTGCTGCCTTTCTCGTTTTCGTCTTGGCGTGGATGCTGCGACTCGGCAGAGTGGAGTTGGCAATTCTTTTACTTGCCGTCAGCCTCGTTTTTACTGCGGAAATTTTCAATACCGCGGTTGAAAAAACGATCGACCTTGTTGTCAACGATTACCACCCGCTTGCCAGGATTGCTAAAGACATCGCAGCCGGGGCGGTGCTGGTGGCTGCCCTCAACGCCGTTGTGGTGGGGGTCCTGGTTTTCTTGCCTCACCTCGTCCCCTTTTTTTCGTGAAGATTCTGACTGGAGGTCGGGGAGTTTGCAGGACGAGAAGCTTCTTCAACTAGCCCGCCAAGCCGCAGCAAAGGCCTATGCCCCCTATTCCCGGTTTCCGGTCGGGGCTGCTCTGCTGGGTGCTGATGGAGAGGTTTTCACAGGGTGCAATGTGGAGAACGCTTCCTACGGGTTGACCGTTTGTGCCGAGAGGGTTGCGGTTGCCAAGGCCGTTTCCTGCGGTGTTCGGGAATTTCACAAGCTTGCCGTTTGGGCCCCGGTTGCTGTCTGGCCGTGCGGGGCTTGCCTTCAGGTTCTGGCTGAATTCGTGGATGACCTCCAGATCATCAGGTGGGGGAGTTCGGGTGAGGTTGAAGTGAAGCATCTCCAGGAACTCCTTTCCCTGCCTTTTAAGTCATCGAAACGGAAGTAAAACTTGGTGCAAAAGAGTAGAAGGATGGTGAACCAGCATTAAGTCCGGATTCGTATCCATTGTTGGCAGACCCAATGTCGGGAAGTCGACTTTACTCAATCATTTTGTAGGAAAAAAGGTGGCGATCATCTCTGACAAACCCCAGACCACAAGGAACCGGATCCTGGGTGTCCTGACGACAGATGAAGCTCAGGTGATCTTCCTGGACACCCCGGGGATTCATAAACCGCGCCATAAGCTTGGGGAGTACATGGTCAGGGTGGCTGAAAAGACCCTCGAGGAGGTTGACCTGATCCTCTACGTCATCGACTCCTCACTTCCTCCAGGAGCCGGGGAGGAGTATATCCTAGATCACTTGCAGAGAGTCAAGACACCGGTGGTCCTCGTTCCCAACAAGATCGACCTCGTGAAAAAGCACGAACTCCTGCCCCTGATCGATTGGTTCGCTTCCCGCTATGATTTCGCTGCCGTTGTTCCCGTATCAGCCCTTACCGGGGAAAACACCGATGAGCTAAAGAAGGTGATCATCGACCACCTTCCCGAGGGACCCCTCTACTATCCGCCCGACATGGTCACCGACCAGCCGGAGCGCTTTATTGCCGGAGAAATCATCAGGGAGAAAGTGCTCCACCTGACCAGGGAAGAGGTCCCTCACTCTGTCGCCGTCCTTGTTGAAGAGATGAAACTGCGCCCCAATCAGGTGCTCTACATCGCTGCCACCATCTATGTCGAGCGGGACTCTCAGAAAGGGATCCTCATCGGGCGCCGCGGGCAGATGCTCAAAGAGATCGG
>LGFL01000108.1 GCA_001508855.1 Thermoanaerobacterales bacterium 50_218 | reverse complement strand
CTTGCTTATGTTCCCTTGCCAGGAGAAGTGACCATTAAGAAGCCGACCCGGATGGCTTTTACTTATCTTTACGAGCTTTTTGGCCCCCGTGGTCTCAGGTGGGCAAAGAAGTACCTGCCTACTCTTCCTGGAGAAGAACAGCAGGTGCTGATCAGGCAGTTGGAAGGGAGGTTGAATACGGTCCCAACTTCCAGTTGCGGCCGGCTCTTCGACGCCGTTTCTGCTGTTTTGGGAATCTGCACCAGAGTCCAGTACGAGGCCCAGGCGGCAATGGAAATGGAGGCCCTCGCCGACCCTGATGTTAGGGAAGGTTACGATTTCGAGTTATCCGCCAACTTGCTGCCTTACCAGATTGGGGTGCTGGGGGTCTGGGAAGGAATTTTGCGGGACCTGGAAAGAGGCACCCCGATACCGGTGATTGCCGGGAAGTTCCACTATACCTTAGTAGTAATGATTGCTGAGGTTTTGGAGAGGCTGCGGGGAGTGACCCATCTTAATCGGGTGGTGCTTAGTGGTGGGGTCTTTCAAAACAGGCTTCTCTTCAGCATGCTACGGAGGAAGCTAGGGGAAGCGAGCTTCGAGGTTCTCTTTCACCGGAAGGTGCCGCCAAACGATGGGGGGATTTCCCTTGGCCAGGTATATATTGCCAGTGAGGTGATCAAGAAAAATGTGTCTTGCTATTCCAGCCAAGGTCATCAAAATTGATGGCAATAAGGCTGAGGTCGATTTCGGAGGAAACACCCGTGAGGTCAGCATCGTCTTGACACCCCAGGTGAAAGTCGGGGACTACGTTCTCCTCCATGCCGGGTTTGCCATTCAGGTGATCGATGAAAAAGAAGCTAAAGAGATCTACGAGGCCTGGGAGGAAGCTTATGCAGCCTTACAAAAATAAGAAGGAATACGCTCGCTATCTTCTGGACAAACTGCATGAGGAAGCCAAACGGCCGCTCACAGTGATGGAGGTATGTGGGACCCACACCGTAGCCATTGCCAGGAGTGGGCTCAGAGAGCTTCTTCCGGAAACGATCAGGCTCATCTCTGGTCCCGGCTGCCCGGTTTGCGTTACTGATGACCTTGACCTCGATTTGGCAATTGCTCTCTCCCGCCAGAAAGGGGTGATTCTGGCCACTTTTGGGGACATGATGAGGGTCCCCGGGACGAGCAGCAGCCTTCAGGAGGAAAAGGGCCGGGGAGCGGACATCAGAGTCGTTTATTCACCGACAGACGCTCTCACCATTGCTCGGGAGAACCCCCATTCCCAGGTGGTTTTTCTGGCCATTGGGTTCGAGACCACTGTTCCCGCGGTAGCTGTTACCATCGAGCAGGCAATCCAAGAGGGCTTGAAAAACTTTTCCATCCTTTCCCTGCACAAACTGGTTCCGCCGGTGATGAGAGCACTTCTCGAGGATCCGGATGTCAGGATCGATGCCTTTCTCAACCCTGGTCACGTGTGCACGATCCTAGGAGTTGAGCCGTTTCGCTTTGTGGCCGAGGAGTATGGAAGACCTTGTGTTATTGCTGGGTTTGATGCTGTGGATATCCTCGAGGCACTGTTGATGATCGTGCGACAGCAGAATTGTGGTCAACCGAAGGTGGAGATCCAGTACAGGCGGGCAGTGCGCCCCGAGGGCAACGAGGTGGCGCGGGCTTACATGGACAAGTACTTTGTCCCTGCACCTGCTGTCTGGCGGGGGATCGGGGAAGTTCCTGGAAGCGGGCTTCAGCTTCGGGAAGAATATGCTGACCTGGAGGCCCGAAAACGGTTCTCAATCAAAGTTGAACCTGGTAAGAGGGTAAAGGGATGTGCCTGTGGGGAGATCCTCAAAGGATTGAAACTTCCCTATGAGTGTCCCCTTTTTGGGAAGGCGTGCACACCGATGCGACCTGTTGGTCCATGCATGGTTTCCAGTGAAGGTTCTTGTGCTGCCTATTACCGCTTTGGGAGAAAGAAGGCAGGTGTAGTGAGATGAGGAAAGGAGAGCAGGGTGTTGTTCTTCTTGGGCACGGCAGTGGTGGAGCCCTCACCCACAGGCTTATCGAAGAGGTCTTTCAGGGGGCGTTCGGAAACCCGATCCTCAATGAGATGCTCGATTCTGCCGTTTTCGACTTGCCACCTGGCAGGGTAGCTTTGACGACAGATTCGTTTGTCGTTGATCCCATCTTTTTCCCTGGAGGGGATATCGGAAAGCTGGCAGTCTGCGGAACTGTCAACGACCTTGTGGTGAGTGGGGCGAAGCCGTTGTATCTTAGTGCCGGGTTCATCATCGAAGAGGGTTTTCCCCTCAGTGATCTCCAGAAGGTCGTCAGTTCGATGAGAGAAGCTGCCTCTCAGGCAGGGGTGAGCATCGTGACCGGAGACACGAAGGTTGTCGGGAGAGGTGGGGCTGATAAACTCTTCATTAACACTACCGGTGTTGGGGTGATCCCTGAGGGTGTTTGCCTTTCTCCGCGCCGGATCCAGGTGGGAGACGTGATTCTCGTTAGTGGTCCCATTGGTGAACACGGGCTGGCGATCCTCGCCCAGAGGGAAGGGCT
>LGFL01000107.1 GCA_001508855.1 Thermoanaerobacterales bacterium 50_218 | reverse complement strand
CTCCCAAATGTGCTTGGGGATGAGATAACCGACCGCGAGCTCTTTCAACAACAACATTACCACGGGTTCTTTCAGGTTCAAAATTACGGTATATTTGTCAACGACCTCCGCGTTTTCAAGGAACGGCCGAGCGGTATTCATGTCCCACCCAACATTGTGCTTCTTCTTGTACTCAAAAGTAAACTTGACGTCTTCAGCAGTCACTTCCCGGCCGTCGTGCCACTTGACTCCTTTTCTCAGGAAAAACTTTATCGACTTTCCGTCAGGGGAGACCTCCCACCTTTCCGCCACACAGGGGATCACGTTCAGGTCCGGGTCAAACCTCACCAAGTGAACGTGCGAAAAGCCGGTGGAACACAGTCTCTGCCAGGCCCCGTTTGAACTGAAGAGGTTCGGCGGGTCAAGAGGGGACAGTGTTCCCAATACCAGTTCTTGTGCCTTTCCCCCCCCGCCTCCCCCAGCGGTTATGCGCACGAGCCGGGTAGCAGCATCCCACTGCACCTTTGCCCCGAAGGCCTCAGCGATAAAGCGTACAGGAACCACAGTGCGGCCACCGACAATCTTTGCCGGTACCTCTAAAATAACCTCGGTGACTCCTCTTTCGGTGATGGATGCGATCTTGCTGCCGACGGTTATCCTGGCAACAGTATCTCCTCTTCTAATGGTCACCGTCCTGGTTTTCGCGTCCCATTCGACCGCGGCTCCTAAAGCCTCGCATAGTGTCCTGACAGGAACAAGGACCCTCCCCTTTTCAATGAACGGCTGGATGTCGAAGGTTAGAAGCTCGTTATTTATTGCAACTTTTACCTGTTCAGCCTGCTCGCCAGCCGAGGCAGGAATCGCAACAAAGAGGTTTACGGCCAGCATCAAGACCAAGAGAACCGCAAGAAGTTTACTCAACCGTCTCATAACTTGCACCACCCTCCTCTGTGGCTTTTTGAAGCGATTCGGGACTAGCTCATTTGACAGTCTCCCGTTCTTCCCGTTTTTTCAAAACATGGTAGCAAGTAAAATCTTCTGCATAAAAATCTCCGGTGTGGAGCACTGCCAGGGCACGGCAGTAACCCGCGCATACTTTTTTGTACTTGCACATGCTACAGACGCCTTTCAATAGTTCTGGGTTGAACTCGCGGAATGCTTTCATGATGGGGGCGCTTTCCCAGATTGTTTCAAACCTCTGTCTCCTTACACTGCCTGCGTTAAAAGTCATGATCTCGCACGGACTCACCGTACCATCCGGTTTCACCAGGCACCAGGTTTTGCCACATGGACATAAGATGCTCCCTTCCTGCAAGTACTGCTGAAATACTTCCTCTTCTAAAAATCCACAGGGATCTGCTGAGATTTCTATTCGGTCTCTGTATTTCTCCTTGATCTTTTTCACGGTCAGGTGGAAGCAACGCATCCCCTCTGCATCCAGCATCAGCTCTTCCTTATAGCCCATCCCCCTACCAGCCGGGAAAAAGCGAACAAAACCCAGCTTCTTCGCCCCCATGCTGACCGCGAGGTCTGCTACTTCCTCTAGTTCTCCAACGTTTCGCCTGGTCACAGTAGCCCGCACGGCCACACTGACTCCTTCCTCAGCGAGCAGTCTTATGCTCTCTAAGACAGCCTCATATGTCCCCTCCCCCCTTAAGTAGTCATGGTTTTCTTTTAAGCCATCCAGGCTGACCTGGACGTGCTTCAGGCTCAAGCCGCCCAGCCTCCTGGCGGTTTCCCGATCGACAAGGGTCCCGTTGGTTATCAAGACAACCGAAAAGTCCAGACTCTTGGCGTACTCGATGATCTCAAACAAATCGGGCCGCAGCAAAGGCTCACCGCCGCTGAATTCCACCTCCATTGTGCCCACCCGGGACAACTCTCCAAGCAATTCCTTGATCTCGACCAGGCTCAGTTCGTTGTCCAGCTTCTCCCCGGCGCTGGCATAGCAGTGGCGGCACCTGAGGTTGCACTGGTTGGTCAGCTCCACGGTTACCACCAATGGTGTATAAATCCGCCCCACCCCCAGTCTTTAAAACAAAAACCGCGAAGATCTCACCTGCTTCACGGCAAGGTAGAAACCTTCGCGGTTCCTCTTTTCAACATATTCTGTTGTCTTTTGTTCATCTCGCCGAACTACCGCTTTTAATTGCAGTGTACCACGAAAAAATATTACTACAAAATCCTGTTTTGTCCAATAAACATGCGAAATCTGGATAAATCGTAATATTTTTATTATTCTCTAGAAAATCCTACCATTACCGCCTACTATTTCTTATAGTTTTGATACAGTCAACACCGTTCTTTTTCAGCGTAGATCACCGCATCCCTGTACCAGCACTTGACCCACAGCGTTCCGTCTTCTTTGGTGACGAGCTTCCCTTCCGCCTCCAGGAAGGCGCGCACTTTATCCTCATCTTCCGGGGTGATTTCCTCATCGTGGCGCCAGGTCTTGACCAGCAAGTCCCAGGGGTAAAGGTAGCGCCTGGTGTTGATCTCCACGTTGGCTTTGATCCCCAGCTGGTAGACCACATTGTAGAGGACAATATAGTCGGGAGG
>LGFL01000106.1 GCA_001508855.1 Thermoanaerobacterales bacterium 50_218 | reverse complement strand
CCTTAAGCCTCCTGGCCAGGTATTCAAACCTCTCCAGATAATAATCCTGACCCATCTCAGTTGTTATCAGGATCGGGTCAAACCTCCACTGGATATGTTCGGGGGAATACCTCTCTGAGAGATACCGGAAAACCTCGACCATCTCCTCCTTCGGGGGAACATTAGGTTCAAACTGGCCAGTCATCCCGGTTATCGTGAACAAAAAATAAAGGTTAAATTTGCGCTGATCAAGGTAATCCAGGTAGGGCAAAAACGGCCGGAAATTCTTCGACCAGAGCACGAGGGCGTAAACATCCTGGGGTTCCAGCGACACCCTGGCCGCAGCCTTAGTAAAAGGGTTAACTGCCACCGCCCAGCCTTCTTCAATTCGGCGATACAGCCACTCTCCGTAAAAAGCCGGTATGTCTGTCCTCCTGCTGGCCGAAACAATCATCAGCATCTTACCTCTCGCACTAAAGAGTCCGTAAATTAAAGAGCAATTATATCCTTCGATGATATCCTTTCTATCCTTCCTTGGAGTTTCCCACCCTTTGCTTTCCCCTTCACTAAAAATAAAAAATACACCCTAATAATAAGAACTGTATGCTGAGATATCAAGGCCAGGCTCCATCAATGGGTATTCTTTGCCTCTGACGTACTCCGGCAATTTATCTGGTATACTCATAATGTTGTCACTACGTCTGTTTACCCACCTCAATGCATTCGCGACATTTTCATCTTCTCTAACACTCTCATCCAATTCAACTCTTAATTCATCAGAACCACTGCGACCCCAGATAAGAATTAGATTTTTCAATAAGCGGGGCATTTTCTGCGTTTTCAAAATCTCTTGCTCTAACTTCTCCCAATCAAATCCATCCCAGTAATCAATTTTTAATAGTGACTGAGACGCCATTAGCTTGATGCCTAAACTTTCACCAGAAAACAAAACTTTGGTTAAGGCTGAGACAGCATTGGAACACTTCATCTCACCCAATGCCCAAATAGCTACATACTTTAGATAATCAGAACACTCATTCTCTAATATTCGAACAAGATCCGGGATCAATTCCGGGTAACTCCGCAAAACAGTTGTATTATATAACCAGGGGAACGGTAAAATTTGCTTTATTACGGGGATTATTCCAGGCGAAGACAAGATACTTGCTCTGTATGTGTAAAATCTGTATTTTGCCGTTATCTTTTTTCTAATATCGGGATCAAGCCCAGTTGTTGAAAGATCTCCGTAACAGTCGTAAAGCTCTCGTAGCCTATTTTCCAATTCCTTTTTTAACCGCTTGAGGTTTTTTACTAGTTTCACATTCTTCGAGCCAAAATCCTTTGCCCACTCATTTGCATTGAGTAATTTGGCAGGATGAGGAAATCTAACGCGGTACATATGAGAACTAAAATACCTGGACACAAAGGATAAAGCCGCACTCAAGCCTTTTCCAAGAAAAAGCTTTCTCCGCAACCACTCAGGACTGATAATAACTCCAATAGTGCGAAGGCACTCACTATATAACCTGACGAACTCATCAGGATCCTTTATAAACTCGCGGTAGTTATTCCAATCTAAACTATACAACCCCCTCAAGATTCTCGATAAATCCTTCTGGAAATCATCCAGTTCCTGATCACGTTCAATTAATGATAAATAATCGTCAATCGTCCCTTCTTTCAGCTTTCTTTTATCTTTATGAATTTTTAATCCTAACTCACATAATTTTTCCGACACATACTTGATCACAGCTTCACGACTTGCCTCATCATATGTGTAGATAATCATATCATCCACATATCTCCGATACGCAATTGGTCCCAATTTGGTGGTTTCCATTTCGCGGTCAAAATCGTCTAAATAACAATTCGCTAAAAATCCGCTATAGATCGGCCCCTGGGGTATACCACAACCCTCAGAAGAACCAAAAATTGTTCTTTTAATCATTGAGTTTAATAAGTTTAACACCCTCGGTTCTTTTGCAGGTAATAAGCTGACAAGCTTTTCAATTAATCTTTCCTGTTTTATCGAAGGATAAAAAGACTTGATATCCATCTTCACAAAAAAATTAAACCCGTTTTTGACATAATTCGACAGTTGTCCTCCAAATCCTTCATTAAAAGAAAGAGCCTGCCTCCATCCAGCTTGCATTTGGAAGAAAAAAATAAAAAAAGCAGCCAAAACTGCGCTACATGACTACCTCTCCTCTATTCAACTTTCAGGCGGCGGAGGAGGTTGAGGGCATAAGCCATCTCCCTCACGCGCAAAATCCGATACAACAAAGCGTAAACGACAGTCCCAAAAAAGAGGAGCAGGCCGAGGCGCGTTCCCAAAACCAGAAACTCGGCCAGACCGCTGCTCAAACACCTCGAGACGATCCCCTCAAAGGAGGCCCAGCAGCCGAAAGAAGAGAGGCTCCCGTTCGCCGAGAAAACGGCCAAGCCACTCACCAGGGCGGCAGCCACCTTGCCAGCCTCCTGCAGGAGCCCCCATCCCCCGATGTGACCCAAACGCCGCCGCAGCAAATACAAGAGCAGCAGGCAACCGACAAGGGCCGCCAGAGAAGTGACCAGGGCGAGTCCACCGTGGGCAGGGTAACGGACCAAAATCAGATTCAAGGCAATGTTCACGGCAACAGCAAC
>LGFL01000105.1 GCA_001508855.1 Thermoanaerobacterales bacterium 50_218 | reverse complement strand
TACGGCTGCCCTGTCGCACCCTTGGTTCTTATCCGCCCTCTGATCCCTGTATTCGACGCGCTTGCGCTTTTATCATGCCAACAAACATATTTCTTTTTATGGCTTATACCCAATTTCTTTTCCCCTCTTGTCATGCGGAGAACGAGCTGCAACATCTTCGTGTAATAATTTACACTTTTCTACAGGAAATTACCATCTAATGGCGAAATATCTAAAAAAACAATCAATAATGACTATCACGTCTTACTGACTGGACATAGGGAGTCAGGAGGGAAAAGAGTTGTTATTGATATGGAAAGAATACCATTTTATTTAGTGGTGTTTCAATTTATTCCAGAGACTGCGATTCTTATTTCTCTAGGCTTGACCTTGCTTGGGTTCAAGCCAAAGTTGAAGAGCATCCTGATCATCGCCTCGCTTGAATCGTTGGTATCTTTCCTGATTCGAAGCCTTCCACTGCCTCCTGGAGTAAACGTTTTCATCCAACTGCCCGTGCTAATTATTTTGACGGTCTACTTCTGCAGCCTTGATCTGGTGTATGCGGCATTGGCTTCTCTTTTGGGCCTGGTCGTTATCGGGCTGACAGAGACAGCGTTTAATTTTCTGATTTCCGCAGCTAGCGGAATTTCGATCCAGCAGGCTCTTGAGGATCCTCTGCTGCGTTTGTTGTTCCCACTTCCCGAATTCGTTTTTTTAACAGGATCGGTTTTGGTGTTAAGAAAATACAACTTAGCCCTTTTTGATATTCAGGAACTAAAGAATTTGGAGCAACTGAAAGGTCATGAAAAATAAGGATAACTTGCTTACCATCTTAGCCATTTTGCTTATTGATGCGATTTTGGTAACATTGAGCTTTTACTTTCAGCGTTTAGTGGAAATTGGTCATGTGGTTTCTCCCGAACTAGCGGTTGCCGTCATTAATGCGGTGATTTTCGTTGTGGTGCTGGTCTTGCTCGTCATCTCAAGGAAGCTGTTTTTACTGGAAAGGCAGGGGAAATTCGTAAAGGTTCAAGAACTTTATATTGAGCATTTGCAGGAACTCGTCAGAGTAACAAAAGCTCAAAGACACGATTTCGTCAATCACCTGCAGGTCGTTTACGCTTTGTTAAAAACTGGCCAAATTGGGAAGGCGCAGAAGTATATAGAAGACCTTTATCATGATGTCCGGATATCAGGTGAAATCTTGCGGGTGAATATCCCGGAACTGGCGGCTCTGCTACTGGTAAAAATGGGTATCGCCTCATTAAAGAACATCTCATTTACAATCGAAGTTGATACGAACCTAAAAATGCTCCGGATTAAACCTCTTGAGCTGAATACGGTGGTCGGAAACCTGGTAGATAATGCTTTTGAGGCCGTCGCATCATTAGCTGCAGATAAAAAGAAGGTTACTTTAAGAATTTTTGAGACTAGAAAACACTTTGTCTTTCAGACCAGTAACCCCGGATTTATTGAAAAGGGACTCAGGGACAAAATATTCGAACCGGGATTTTCTACGAAGCCAGGCAGCAGAGGCATCGGCCTGGCTTCTGTGAAGTCGGTGGTCGAAAAAAACGGGGGCAAGATTCTGGTGAGCAGCGGTAAGGACCGGGGAACAAAGTTCACCGTGATCTTCCCCAAGCAACGGAGGGGGCGGTAACATGCCGACCATCCACGGACTGGCGGAAAAGGCTGCGGGTTACATTGCCCGCGAACTGGGAATCGACGGGCAAAAAGAGGGCATGCTGGCCTTCGGCCTGGAACTTTTGCTGGGTTCAACTCTGGAGTTTGCCCTAATCATGGCTCTGGCCTGTCTCTTTGGCATATTCCGGGAGACATTGCTCCTGGTATTAACTGCAGGCATTCTCCGGCTGGTTTCTGGGGGTGAGCACTGCCGGGCGTACTACCGCTGCCTGATCGGGGGGGCGGTCTTCTTTCTGGCGATGGGCTGGTTGGTTAAATGGCTCAATTCCATAATTGCTTACCAGAGCATGATTTTTCTAATGATGATTTCTTTTACGGCGGTTATTTTTGTTATCTGGAAGTACGCCCCCGGGGAAACAGAAAACAAGCCGCTGACTGAAGCGGACAGAGTCAGAGGCAAAAAGTTATCTTTCTTAGTTACCGGAATTTTTGCGGGTATTGTGATTTTACTATTAATTCTTAACATCGATCAAGCATATATGCTCTCGGTAGTCGTTGGTATGCTATGTCAGACCTTTACCCTTACCCCCTGGGGCTACAGGTTTATCAGGTGTGTTGACCGCATATTGAGTTTCCGGGATTACAGGGGTGACAGCAGTGAGCTTGAAAGTAGTGATCGCTGAGGATGACCCGGCTACCGCAGAGTACTTAAAAAAGATTATCGAAGAAGTGCCTGATGTCGAAGTGGTATCCATAGCTGGCAATGGTAAGGAGGCCATCAGGCAGGTGGAGATTCATCAACCCGATGTGGTGTTTTTGGACATCGACATGCCGGAAATGAATGGAGTGGAAGCAGCCCAGGAGTTGGCGGAAATGCGGCCGGGGCTATACTTTGTTTTTGCTACCGCCTATCCCGACTACACACTGGAGGCATCAGGGAAATTGTGCCTTCAGGTCAATCATATAACATTGTTTTGCACTCAGGTGACAGGGTTTTCTTAAGCCGGGAACGAGAAAAGGT
>LGFL01000040.1 GCA_001508855.1 Thermoanaerobacterales bacterium 50_218 | reverse complement strand
GCTACTGCTGAAGGAGTTTTCTGTCTGCTTTCTCCTGAACAAGAGGAGCAGTTTGGAGCAGCAGATCTCTTTGGAGAGCGTTCATCAACAAGGTAGTTCACAAGATTTTCCTCCTGCAGATGAGCGACCAATTTTGTTAAAGGGCAGGCGGACGGCTCTTCAATTCTATAACCCGCGCTGCTTTCCGGGCACTCAACCGGTTTTGTTAAAGGGCAAGGGTGGAGGTGGTTATATTGACCGGGGCAAAAGGTGAACCTATCAGAGTGGTGGCTGAGAACAGGAAGGCGCGACATGACTACTTTATTGATGAAACCTATGAGGCAGGGATTGCCCTTGTTGGCACCGAGGTGAAGTCTTTGAGGCTTGGCAAAGTGAGCCTTCGAGATAGTTATGCAGTTATCCAGAATGGAGAGGTTTTTCTCCACAACATGCACATCAGTCCATATGAAAAAGGAAACAGGTTCAACCACGACCCGAAGCGGTCCCGCAAGCTCCTCCTGCACAAGCAGGAGATCAAGCGTTTGTTGGGAAAGACACAGCAGAGGGGTTATACCCTAATTCCCCTGAGGGTATACTTCAAAAGGGGAAAGGCGAAGGTTGAGCTTGCCCTTGCCCGAGGGAAAAAGCTGCATGACAAACGTGAGGAGATTGCCAGGCGGGATGCCCAGCGGGAACTTGCCCGGGAATGGCGAGGTCGCTCTGGCTGACACCCCGGGAGAGTTGCAAAATCACGCTTCCGTGATATAATTAAATTAGGCTAAATAGCTGATTTGGGAAAAAGAAAATGGGGGCGTAATGGTTTCGACGGGGGAAGTGGGTACAAAGGTAGCGAGCCGGGGTCCCACCAGCCCGGAAGACGGTGGAAAACAAAATAAACGCCAACGAAGAACTCGCTCTGGCTGCTTAAATCTAGCGGCCACGTCCTCCCTCTACTTTCCTGCGGTAGGGGATAGGGCGTCACCGAAGCAGGATACCTCGGTTCCGGTGCCTCCCGGAGCCGATGGGAAACCCGAGAGGCTGGCCTGAAGGGGATCCTGCCTGTAGGAGCCTCTCAGGTGAGAATCAAAATACAGGCTGCGCTCGGAGAAACCTTTGTGGCCATTCTTCCGGACCGGGGTTCGATTCCCCGCGCCTCCACCAGTAATGAAAAAATGATGGTTCGAATAAGAAAGCCACTCTCGTGTTTCAAGAGTGGCTTTTCAGTTTTTTATAACCCAAACCTTAAACCTCACCACCGTGGTCTTTGATGATCCTGACTGCTTCAGCTACCTGTTCTTCAGGGGTCACCAGTGTGAGGAGGAACGCCTTTCCTCCGGCTATACCTGCTTCAGGATTTCCGTACCCGCTTGAAGACGGGCCTGAAGCCAGGAGCACTCGTTCGGAGTCGCTCATGGTTTCTCCACGATCAGAGTAGATGGTAGGTCCGGTGATACTCAAAGAGCGGTTGAGAGGATTGTCGAAGGAAGCATTTGCTTCTGCTCCGTGACGGGAGATGCGGTCAATTTGCAGTGCGTCAAACCCGGCATGTTGCAGTGCAGTTGCTGCTTTTTGGGCAGCCTCGGGAGAGGGAAAGTAAGCAAAAATGCTTCTTTCACCTGATGACAGTTTCATATGCAAACACCTTCTTTTATGCTTCATTTCCTGAGGAGGATTGCATTGCACTTTTAAAGAGTATTTTGGATCGCTTCTACAGGACAGTTTTCGACGGCATCGGCGACACAGTTTTCCAGTTCCTGGGGCACTTCATCGAAGAGGCTCCGTGCCTTTCCTTCTTCATCCCAGTCAAAGACCTGGGGACAGATGTCAATGCAGTTCCCGCAACTGATGCAGAGATCGGGGTCGACGTAAACTTCCATGCAGATCCCTCCTTTGGATTTGTCTAGGATGTTTATTAGTATGTTCATTTTTCTGGAACTCATAACATCGGGCCAAGGTTGAACCGAAAGTGGGGCTTGACCCCTTTTAAATTTCGAAGGAACCTCCGGTGCAAGCTAAAAAGGAGCACCTCGTAGAGTGCTCCTAAATATCCTTATAGTGCTCTTTTTTGACAGGAATTCCATGGGACTTCTCAGCTACAGGGTTTCCAAGCGAAAGCCGACCTTTTCCACTTCTGGGCGCTTGTAGATGTTCCTGGTGTCAACGATGAAAGGTCCTTCTTTGCTCATTAACTTCCAAAAGTAGGAGAGATTCTGGTAGTCGATACCATGCTGGCGCGCCAGGACAGCAATCCCGTGAGCTCCGTTCAAGGCTTCTTCCAGTGAAGAAGCTGAGAAGGGGTAGATTTTGGGAACAGCAGGGTCGAAAGCCGCTACCTTTACTCCTGCTTTCTGAAGCACCTTGATGATTTCCAAGGCGGGACTGAGTCGGTCATCGTTAGAGTAGTCTTTCATGGCGATCCCGAGAACTGCCACCTTCGCCTTTACCGGGGGAACGGGGAGGTTTTTTAAGATTAGGCCAGCCACATGGAGAGGAACCTCATCATTGATCTGGCGGGCTACTGGGAACAGCCGCAAATTGAGGTCAAGTTCGAGTGCCCGTGGGAGCAGGTAATAAAAGGCATTGGGGACACAGTAGCCTCCGACGCCTGGACCTGGTTGCAGCAGGTTTACCCTCTTATGAGTATTGGCGACTTTGATCACCTCAAAGATGTCAATTCCCAGTGCTTTTGTGAACCTGGCGAATTCGTTGACAAGGGCGATGTTGACGTCTCTCGACAGGTTCTCGAGGACCTTTGCGGTTTCGCCGACTTCGATCGAACTCGCCTCGATCAGTTCTGCCTTCGTCACGATGCTGAGAACTTCCTTAGCGCGTTCCAGGCTCGTTCGGCCCACTCCACAGACTACTGTTGGCATGTTTTCGAATTCTTCGAAAGCCCGACCTTCAGCAATTCTCTCAGCAGCATAAGCCAGGAAGAAGTCTTTTTCGACCTGCAGTCCTGAAGATTCTAAAATTGGCTGCACCACTTTTCTGGTGGTTCCCGGGATAACAGTGCTCCTAATCAAGACGAGTTGGCCAGGACGTAATTCTCTGGCGATCGAGGTTACAGCATTGCGAAGAGGTGTAAGGTCAGGAATGCCTTCGACCACGGGAACACCGACGGTGACAATGATATCCTTACATGATGCAAGTGCTTCTTTTGCTTCTGTGGAAGCGCGAAACCTTCCTGCTCTCAATTGTTCTTTGAGTATTTCCTGGATCGATTTCCCTTGGTGGGCTTCGAGATGGTGAGTAATACCTTTGTTCAAGCTTTTTACGAGTTGCGCATCAACATCAACGCCGAATACTTGGCACCCCTTCATCGCAAAGCTGAGCGCCAGGGGTAATCCGACGAAACCGAGCCCGAAAATGGCGATCCTTCTTCCTGCCACTGCTCTTCTTCCCTTCCTGTTTCTTTTGGTGTTTGAGTTTCTCCCTTATTTTAATATTTCTTGTTCCGGTTGATGAGTTCCTTCTGGAAACTTCCGAACCTTTATTTGGATTGTGCTGAAACTGACAGGTTCTCGTGGACGGTCATCTCTCGAGGTGGGGAAGTATTTTCTCCATCATCTCTGCTACCCGTTGCTCCCAGGAGTTTTCTTCAGCGATCTTGAGGCGAGCTGCCCTCCGTTCAGGAGCTTCAGACTCGAGAGCATCCTTGATTTTCTGCTCGAATTCCTCAGGAGTAGTGGCGATTTCCACGAGACCAGAATAAGGTTCTACTTCTGGCAAGGGAACAGAAACAACAGGTTTTCCAGATGCCAGGTATTCGTAGAACTTCAAGGGACTAACTGTTGCTGTTAGTCTGTTCAAGCGGAAGGGGTTGATGCAAACATCAAAACCTTTGAGGTAACTTGGTAACACTTCTTTTTCCTTTCTTCCCAGAAGGTGGACATTGGGGAGTGCCTGGAGATCGGTTAGGTCGATACCAGGTGCTGCAGGTCCTACGAGAACAAAGGACCAAGAGGGTCTCCTTCTGGCGAGTTCGGCGATGAGGTCGGTATCAATCCAGTCCTGGATCACTCCGACAAAACCGATCACTGGCCGGGGAAGGTTTTTCAGTTCCGGGGCAACCGGTGTCACCGGGTCAAGGGTACGCCGGAAGTGGGCGACATCAGCGGCATTAGGTATCAGGTGAATCTCTTTGCAGTAGGGTTTCTTGGCCTGGTAGAGACCTTTAGCTGTGACGAAGACGATGTCGGCCTTTTGAAGGAGCTTTTTCTCAAGGCTGAGCACGGTTGCTGGACGAAAGCCAGTATAAGCTGAGTGCTCGTCAACACAGTCGTAAATCACCAGTTTTTCTCCCAGTTTTCCCACGAGGTCGGCGGTGTTCGGGAGGTAGGTCCAGAGGATCGGGTCTTTGAAATTCAACTTTTTGATAGCAGCACGTAGGAAGGGTGTGAGCCAGGATTGATTCAGCCAGTTTACAGTTCTGTAAATGTTTCCGAAGGGAAGGATCATTGGCGGGGAGTAGAGGTAAATGTTTTCCCTCCACTTTCGCAACCCTTCTCTCCATGTTTTCCACTTTTTCCAGCAAGAAGGGTCCTTGAAAGGAGAGAGCAGAGAGATCGGTGGCTCCACATAGAGGATCCGATTTGAGGTTGGCAACCGGGACATTACCTGCTGCTTACGCGTCCAGATGGGCTCCCAGTCAACAGAAGAGATGCAGATGATGTCCTGGTTTTCCAGCAGTTTTTTGGTCATTTTCCGGTTCTCCTTTCACTCACCAACAGTTATCTCGTTAAACCACCAATCAGCTCAAATCTCACTACACACTGCACTGATTTGATTTTTTATATTTTGGTGATTATTTGACCGCTGGTGAGGGCTTCTACGGTGTCGTACATGTTGGTGATCACTCCCACACGGAGCTTGTCTTTCAAGTTATAGAAATCGAGGCATGTCCCACAGGATCTGATTTCAACCCCCATTTCTTCCAGTTGCTTCAGGGCACTGAGAACAGGCGAACCTTCTGTTGTTAAGAAGACCCCTTCGTTCATGAAGAGGATCCGCTGGGGCTTGTTCGTGGCTGAGGGCAGGGTGTTGATAAATCCTTCCATAAGAATTTTCCCCAACTCTTCGTTTTCTCCGATCTTGTTGCAGGTGATCAGGAGGGTAACCGGTGCACCTGTTTGTGGTGTTGCTGGTTTGCTTTCTTCTTGATGCTCTCTTGGGGCACCCTTCTGGCGGATAACCAGCCTCCAACCATCACTGGTTTTTGCTTCTTCAATTTCACATTGGTAGCGGCTGCAGAGTTTTTTGATGTTTTCCTTGGGAACATCTCCGCTTACCAGAACCTCGAGTTCATTTTCTCCTTTCTCGAGTGCTTTTTTGGTGAGAAGCACTGGTTGTGGGCAAGGAAGCCCTCTAGCATCAACAGTTTTCATCACACACACCTCCTGGAAATTTTGTGCAGAGCTTTGATCCCTGTTTCTATTTCACTGATGTTGTTGAAGTAGCCAAAAGAGAACCTTACTGTGCCCTGGGGAAAAGTCCCGATTGTCTTATGTGCTGCAGGGGCACAGTGGAGACCGGGCCTGCAGGCGATCCCGAACTCCTGGTCAAGGATATAGGCAACTTCTGAAGGAGTCAATCCAGTGATGTTGAAACTGACGACTGCTACCCTTTTAGTGGTTTCCCGGGGACCGTATAAGATGACCCTTTCAATTTTTTCTGCTTCCTTGATGAAGCACTCTGTCAGTTCAGCTTCCTTTTGGTGGATTTCTGAGATTCCTTTTCTGAGCACATATTTAACTCCTGCTCCCAGGCCGGCAATTCCTATCGTATTGGGTGTTCCTGATTCCAACTTGTCCGGGAGAAAATCGGGTTGAATCTCCTCTTCGGAGTTGCTTCCTGTTCCCCCTCTAATCAGTGGCTCCAATTCTATTCCTTCTCTGATATAAAGACCACCAGTTCCCTGAGGGCCAAAAAGAGATTTGTGTCCTGTGAAAGCGAGCATGTCGATTTCATCTTCATTAACATCGATGTTGACGACCCCTGCTGTCTGGGCTGCATCGATCAGGATCGTGCTTCCATACTTGTGAGCAGTTCTGGCGATTTCCTTGATCGGGGCTATTGTTCCGGTGACATTGGAAGCATGGTTGACGACGACAAGCTTAATTTTTTCTCTTTTTAGAATTTTTTCAAAGTCCTTTGGCTCAATTATTCCCTTATCATTGGCAGAGACGATAAACAGTTTGATTTTACCTATTATCTCCAGGTGGCGCAGGGGGCGCATGACACTGTTGTGTTCAAGAGATGTGGTGATTACCTGGTCGCCTTTTTCCAAGAAACCGTAGATGGCGAAGTTAAGCGCTTCCGTGGCGTTTTTGGTAAACACGATCCGGGAGCTGTCACTAATGTTAAAGAGTTTGGCGAGAACTTCTCTGGTTTCAAACACGATTTCACTCGCCTTCAAGGCTGCTTGGTGGGCGCTCCTACCGGTGTTACCGCCGACATGGAAGAAGTAGTCTTTCATCGCAGCGATCACTTCTTCAGGTTTGGGAAAGCTGGTAGCTGCGTTGTCAAAGTAGATCATCTCTATACCTCACCTTCCAGGATTTTAAAATTTGGAGGGCTTGGCTTTTCAGAGGTTCTTCTATCTTCAGGGAGATCCCACATTCAGCAGAAATTTCTTTAGGTGTAGGGATGACTTCAAAAGGAATCCCTTCTTTTCCGAGGAGATTCTTTGCTTTTATGGCATCGTGTGTAGATCTGAAAACTATGATTATTTCTTTTCCTTTCAATTTTTCCACACCTCATTTGTAAATTCATTCTTTGTATTTCATCTCCTTTTAGAATATATTCCATTTGGTTATAAATTGTTAAGTTGCCCGCGCTTGGAGGTAGAAGTTGGTGCAACTGCTTGAGCTTTACCAAGGTGAAAAACAAGGGAAAATTGGGCCTGGACGAGAAAGAGTAAATATACGATAGAAGAGGTGGAAGAATTTTTGCGGTGATCGGAGAACCGGAGGACTACAGCAAAAGCTAGTGGCCTTGTGCAGGGGGAGATTGGAAGTTATGGATGTAAAGAAGAGGGTGAACAAGATGTTTGCCGAAATTGCTAATAACTCAGGAAGTGAGAATTCACCTTTTCATGCCTATCTGGAAGAGATCCTTAAACAGAACTTGCAACTAGAGATCATCAACCAGATTGCCAAATCAATCACCATCGAAATGTCTTTTGAGGAAATGATGGAAGATGTGGCTACTAAACTTCAGCAGATTATCTCCTATGACCTGCTGAATCTCTGCCTTCTCGAAAATGGGGAGTTGGTCGTAAAGACAGCGATGCCCAAAGATACCCCAGCGCTCAATATAGGGACAGTTCTCGATCCGCAGGGTTCCTGGTCATGGGAAGTGGTCCGCAGAAAGCAGTTTTCGATCAAGACAGACATCCAGCACGATGGTGGGGTTTATGCCCGTGGGCTTTTTGAATACGGGATCAATTCCTTTGTCATCGTTCCGGTGATGGCACGGAGTGGGATATTGGGGACCCTGAACCTGGGGAGCAGAAAGCTGGGGGCCTACAAGGAGAGCGATGCTCATTTTCTCCAGCAGGTGGCTGATCAACTGGGGTTGATCATCGAAAATGCTAGACTCTACCGCGAAGAGGCGATGCTCAGGGAGAAGTGGGAAAACAGTTATAAGATGGTTTCGTCCCTGATGAAAGAAACAGAAAAAAGGAATACTCAACTAAAGATAATTAACCAGATTGCCAAGAGCATTACTGTGGAAATGTCTCTCGAGGATATCTTGGACAGCATCGCTGATAAGCTGAAGACGATCATCTCTTATGATCACCTCAGCATCTGTCTCCTTGAGGCGGAGGGTTTGGTAATTAAGGCGAGTTTGCCGAAGGAAGGGCAGTTGCTTGGGAAGGGTGCTGTTTTTGCTCTCGATGATTCAGGCCCTGCAAAAGCAATAAACCAGAAGAAGATCATCTTCAGGCCTGATATTGCTGCCAGCCAAGTGCGGTTTCCCGAGGATCGAGAACTGCTCCAACTAGGAATATCTTCTGGGATCATCGTTCCCTTGATCGTTAAAGGAAAGGCTATTGGAACTTTGATCTTAGGAAGTAGGGTCCCATATACCTATTCTGAAGAAGATGCTACTTTCCTGGAGCACGTGGCTGATCAACTCGCTCTGTGTATCGAGAATGCTCGCCTTTATGCAGAGGAGAGCAAAATTAAGCAGGAGTGGGAGGCTACCTTTAATGCTACTACTGACATGATCATGGTTATTGACAGAGAGTGTCGTCTTGTCAGGGTTAATAAGGCTGTTGAGAAGCTACACGTGGAGTTTAAAAAACCGATCCGCGTTGGAGAAAAGTGTTACCTCTGTTTTAACCCCAAGGGACAGGAGTGTAAGAACTGCCCTGCACGTTGTGTTTTCCTTACCAGGAGACCGGTGAGTCAACGTTTTCACCTCTCTTCTGGCCGAATCCTGGATATCACGGCGTATCCGATATTTGGTGATGATGGACATGTGAGGGAGGTAGTCAATACCATCAAGGATGTTACCGAAAAGGTTAACATGGAGGCCCAACTCGTTCAATCTGCAAAACTGGCAGCTATTGGTGAACTGGCCGCAGGGGTTGCTCATGAATTGAACAGCCCCTTGACTGCGATCATCGGTGATGCCCTCCTCTTGCTCCGCGACGAGGAGGTGTATTCACCTGATAAGAGAAAGCTGATCCTGGAAGACATCAGAAAGTGTGGTGAGCGTTGCAAAAATATTATTCAAAACCTTTCCACTTTTGCCCGACAGGAGCAATACACTTTCGAAACTCTGAACCTCAACGATATTGTCGAAGATGCGTTAAGTCTTGTATCTTACCAGATCGAGAAAAGCTGCATTAAAATCTTCAAAGAACTCCAGGAAGAGCTCCCTCCCGTTGTTGGGAGCAGGCAGCACCTTGAACAAGTTATTGTTAATTTTCTCCTCAATGCACGCGACTCGTTTGAAGGTAAAGAAACGCGTCAAATCTACATCCGTTCGGGCCGTCGTGGACAGTATGTTTACATCGCTGTCGAAGATACGGGTTGCGGCATTGACCCTGACCAGTTGGACCAGATTTTCACACCCTTTTACACAACGAAAAAGCGGGGGACGGGTTTAGGGCTTTCCATCTGCAAGAAGATTGCTGATGATCATGGCGGGAAGATCGAGGTGAAGAGCCAGGTTGGGAAAGGAAGCACTTTTTCCTTACTGATCCCTGTTGCTGAACAACAGGGGGATTTGTGAACAAAGTGACACGCAACTGTCAATCATTTTCTGCTGGTGGTCACTGTTGCCAGTCTTTTTACCAGTTTGTTAACGGAAATTCGAGATTATTCGACGAAAAGGCGGGATAATTTGCCCTTTTCTTGTTTTTATGTCGAAGATCGCATATAATGGTGGCTGGGAGGATTGCAAGAAGATAGTTTGGTGATATGAGGGAGGCCAGAGAAATCGCTTCAACGGAACTGGGGGGGACAGAGTGACAGCTCGGATTTTGGTCGTTGATGATGAGCACGAGGTCGGGAATTTTTTTACTTTTCTCCTCGAACCTAAAGGCTACGAGGTCAAGGTTGTGGAAAACGGGGCTCAGGCCAGAGAGGCAATTAAGGAGCCGTTTCACTTGGTCATTCTTGATCTTAAGCTCCCGGATGTGGACGGGCTCACCATCTTGAGGGAGATCAAGGCTTCTCAGCCCGAGTGTGAAGTGATTATGATGACCGGCTATTCTACCGTGAAATCCGCGGTAGAGGCGATTCATTTAGGTGCCTTTGATTACTTAGAAAAGCCTTTTAGTGATCTCGAAGAACTGGAGCGGGTGATCAACAGGGCCCTGACGCGGGCAACGGCGAAGGCAGAGACCTTTTCTGATGAGGAAAGAGAGAGGGTTTTAGAATCTTTAGGGTTTATTGCGGGCAGAAGCGAGAAAATGCACCGCCTGCTTCTGATTGCTGAAAAACTTGCCAGAAAAAACATTACCATTTTAATCCGAGGAGAAACAGGTTCGGGAAAAGAGCTGCTTGCTCGGTTTATCCACGCCATGAGTCCCCGTGCTGAAAAACCGTTTCTGGCGATCAACTGCGGAGCTTTGCCGGAAAGCCTGTTGGAAAGCGAACTGTTCGGTTACGAAAAAGGGGCCTTTACAGGGGCTACTGGTCAGAGGAAAGGAATTTTTGAACTCGCCCACCGCGGAACCCTTCTTCTCGACGAAGTCGGTGATGCCAGCCCTTCGATTCAGGTGAAGTTGCTCAGGGTTCTGGAAACCGGAGAGATTTTCAGGCTTGGAGGAGAAAAACCGATTCGTGTGGATGTTCGTCTGCTTGCCGCTACTAACGCCGATCTCGAGGAACTTGTGAAGCAGAAGCGCTTTCGGGAAGACCTCTTTTACCGCCTGGATGTTGTGACACTTACGGTACCCCCACTGCGCGAAAGGAAGGAAGATATTCCTCTCCTTGCGGAGAGTTTTTTAGCAAAACACTACCCTTCCGGGAAAGTTCCACTTCTCAGTCCTGAAGTGGTGGCTGCTCTGCAAAGCTACGAGTGGCCGGGCAATGTTCGCGAACTCGCCAATGTCATTGCCCAGGTTGCTGCAGTCTGTGATACTCCGACTGTTCTCCCGGAACACCTTCCCCCAAAGATATATCAGAGGAGAGGCCGGGTTCAGGAAGAAGAGCAACAGGATTTTGCTCCACCTTCACCTTCTGCCCTATTCTTTGCCGATCTTTCCCAAAGGCTGCATGATTTTGTGAAAGGACTTGACCTTACTTCTGGGTTCGATCTCCCCGGCTTTTTGGAGGGATTTAAGCATTTGGAAGTGGAGGCAGCACGGTTAATCATTGACCAGGCACTGAAGGAAACCCAGGGTCGCTATCCCGATGCTGCTCGTATTTTAAAGACTACTCCTCGTGTTTTGAGGTATCTCAAAAAGGAAAAACGGCCCAAATAGAAGCGCATCGGAAGGGCTGACGCTGCTGCGGAATAAGTTGCCGTGTTCTCGATTTTAGATGTCGAGGACGCGGCAACTTTTTGTTTTCCCAATGCTTCCTTAACCCAATAAGATTCTGTGTCGTCACCTTTTTTCACCTCTGGCACGTAGTTTGCTCTATTTAATTTGGTGGTTCTATCTCGGTACCGATGGTTTCCGAGATAGGCCAAGAATCAGGTTAAGTGATTTCATAGTTTTTAGCTCTCAATATTTAGGAGAGGAGGTTAGATGGATGGCTGTATCAGAACCGAAATATGTTGACCGCGAAGTAAAAGGCCAACCATCAACAGAGCGCGTCCGGAAAAGATACGAAGAACTGCTGTCGAAGGAACCATACATCGATTCTGAACGAGCTGTTTTGTTTACAGAGTACATGAAAGAGCATTGGACCGAGCCGTTGTATCTTCGCGCTGGTGGAGCCCTGAAGCACGTACTTTCCAATCTCACCCCGAGGATTTGGGATGGAGAATTGATCGTTGGCAATGTATCTCGCTACTTCCGGGGCACTCAAGTCTATCCTGAATACGAAACATGGATGCTGGAAGGATTCAAGAAAATCAAGAGAGAGGAAGAAAGGTACATCAAGGGAACCCTGCAAGAACGTGGTGGAGAACGGCTAGGTATCTACAGGATTTATCCCGAAGACCGTGACAAGATTCTTGAAGTAGCCAGGTTCTGGGAAGGCAAAGACTGGAGATCACTTGCGGAAAAATACCTGAGAGAAACAATGCCTGATTTCGAGCAGGTAGAGAAATGGCAGCAGCAATTGGTCTTCTTAAGATTCATGTTCGACGTTCCCGAGGGCCGGGTTATTGTTGATTACCAGAAGGTGATCGATCTCGGTCTGGAAGCAATAATCGATTACATCAAGGAAAGAATTGATGCACTGGGACAGCTTGATACAAAGGAAAAATTCGATAAGTACAACTTTTACATGGGAACGATTCTGGCGCTCGAAGGTGTCATCAATTATGCTGAAAATCATGCCAAGGAAGCGGAAAGACTTGCTGCTGAATGCCAGGATCCCCAGAGAAAACAAGAACTGCTGGAAATCGCCAGAATCTGCAGAAAGGTTCCCAGAAAACCGGCAGACACCTTCCACGAGGCAATGCAGGCATTTTGGTTCACCCATGTCTGTCTCTTCATTGAGCTCAACGGTCGAGGAATTTCCCCTGGGCGCTTTGACCAGTACATGTACAGACCCTTCAAGAATGACATCGAATCCGGCAGAATCACCGAAGAGCAAGCACTCGAATTGCTCGAATTGATGAGGATCAAGTGTTCCGAAATCACCAGGGCACACGCCACCTTCACAGAATCCTACCTCGGTGGAAGCGTCTACCAGAACGTTACCATTGGTGGTGTTGACAGGTACGGCAGACCCGCAGACAACGAACTGTCCAAGTTGGTCTTGCAAGCAGGAATCAATGTGAAGACATGGCAACCGACGATCTCGGTGCGCTGGTGTGAAGAAATGAGCCAGGAATTTAAGAAAAAAGTTGTGGAATGCATCAAAGCTGGTTCGGGTTATCCGGCCTTGTTCAACGACAAACTGGGAACCGAGAGATTCCTGCGGGTGACTGGCGCCAACCTCGAAGATGCTCGCGACTGGGCACCTTGCGGTTGTGTTGACATGCAAATCTGCGGCAAGAGAATGCCGATGTATGCCATTCCCCACACCAACAACCTGAAGATCCTCGAACTCGTCCTCAACAATGGAGTTAACCCCGTCACTGGAGACAAGTTGATTGATGTAAAAATTGATGCTGAGAATGCTACACTTGAAGAAATTGTGGCGGAGTACAAGAGAGTAATGGACCACATCGTCAGGCGTGAGGAAGAATACTGGAACACGATTATGCTCGTCCACAATGAAATAGGGCTCGTCCACCCATTCATGACTGCACTGCTCGATGATTGCCTGGAAAAGGGCAAACACGCCTATGAAGGTGGTTGCCGCTACAGCGATCCTGCTTACGTGATTACCTGCGGAATGGTCAATGTCGCTAATAGTCTCGCTGCCTTGAAGAAACTGGTCTTTGAGGATAAGGTCTACACGTTGAGTGAGGTCAAAGAAGCGCTCAAGAACAATTTCGAAGGATATGAGGAGATGCGGCGGAAGCTGATGGATGCACCGAAGTACGGAAATGATGACGATTATGTCGACCAGATCCTGGTAGAACTTTATGACGCCTGGTCGGAGTCTGCCCAAAAGGTCAAGAACTGGGTAGGTGAACCCTGGCGCCCGAGCACACTATCGGTGACCACCCAGGTACTGCACGGCAAGGCATGTATGGCAAGCCCTGACGGCAGGAAAGCGGGAGACTTCCTGGCAGATGGAGCGATTTCGGCCTTCCCAGGAACAGATGTCAATGGCCCAACCAGTCTGATTAAATCAGCTACCAAGGTGCACGCTGACAGGCTCCAGGCCACCCTGTTCAACATGAAGTTCAATCCTGCTGCCGTTGCCGGTGATATCGGTGCCGAGAAATTCATCAAGCTGTGCGACACCTACTTCCGCCTTGGTGGCTATCATGTCCAGTTCAACATCGTTGACAGGAACATGCTCATTGATGCCCAGAAGCATCCGGAAAAATACCCCGACCTCATGGTAAGGGTCGCTGGATTCACGGCCAGGTTTATTGACCTCGGTCCCGATGTCCAAAGACAGATCATTGAGCGGACGGAGTTTGAGGAACTGTAACGGTGTGTCGGTAAGGAAGCAAAAAGAATTTTTGTAAATTTCAGAAAGGAGAGATATTGTGAGAAAGAACAAGGCCCTTGAAGAGTGGAAAACGAAGAAGTTCGGTCGGGTGATTACAGAGGAGGAACTGCAGCGTCGTACAAGTGAGGTTTGGCCTTACAAGTATTTCAACCCAGGCAGGCCTGTTGAACCCAGCAAAGTCGATGAAATCATGAAAGGTATCATCGACACCCACATCCACGGTGCACCAATGGGGGCATGGCTGGCAGGAAGGCCGCCGATGACTGCAACCTGTATCAAGGCGAGTGAAGCCGGAATCAGAGCTCTCGTTTTCAAAGACCACAACTGCTGGACCCACCATGCTGCAACTGTGATCGCCGAACTCCTCGAGGAACTGAAGAAGGAAAAAGAAGCTCAGGGTAAGGAGTTTACTCCTGTCGAGGTCTACGGTGGGGTTACCCTTAATTATTCAGTCGGTGGATTGAACCCGAAGATGGTGCAAACCGCTCTCGGCTACGGCAGATGCAAGGAGATCTGGCTGCCGTCTCTCGATGCCTGGCATCAGAGAGCAGCAATGGGCCTCGAGGGTGGAATCTATGTAGCAGATGGCGAGGACCTTGTGCCCGAAATGATCGAGATTCTGGAAATCCTTGCCGACTACAACAACAACACCAAGGGAGAGCGCTGTGCTCTTGCTGCCTGCCATGTGTCCAATGAAGAAAAGGTTGCTATCCTCAAGTACATCAAGAAGAAGGGTATGGATGTCGATGTGATCATCGACCACTGCACCCAGGAACTAACAATCGTCACACCTGAAGAAGCCAAAGAAATGATCGATCTTGGTGCTTACTTGCAGTTCTGTGAGTGCTCCTGTATCCCGTGGCCAGGTATGCAAGACTGGGTAGTAGCATTCGACTACTCGATGAACTTGATTAAGGAACTGATCAAGGAGAAAGGACCTGACCACCTCGTTCTGGCAACAGACGCTGGTCAGCCCGGAAACGAGCCGGTTACCGGATGGTGGCACTTCCTGAGGATCCTCATGTCTCAGGGCGTAGATGAGGCAGACATCAACGTTATGGCCAAAGAAGTTCCTGCCAAGCTCATCGGTCTCTCCTAATTCATACCTGCCCTGGAACAACAACTAAACTCCCAGATAGGGACGGGTAGGGATGGACAGTTAAAGTCTGTCCCTACCTGCATCCCAAACTTAGACCACCATGTCTGTGGTAGGGGGTGATGGGGAGGGAGAGGCAATCAGAGGGGATTCCTATTGCTGGTCAGGAACCTTAGAAAATTCTAAAAAAGGAGTGTATAAGTGATGACCCCAAAAGAATTAAAAGAGGCAAGAGAAATGAACCAGATGGTTAT
>LGFL01000104.1 GCA_001508855.1 Thermoanaerobacterales bacterium 50_218 | reverse complement strand
GGAACAGCAGCAACAACTGGTCCAAAAATCGGAATCAGGTCGGCGACTGCGGTAAACAGCCCAATGAGGATGGAAAAAGGCAAACCAATGAGAGCCGCTCCCACACCTGTGAGAAACCCGACGATCGACGAGATCAGTAGATGGCCGCGCAGAAACTTGCCGAAGATCAGGTCCGCCTCGCGGAGGAAAAAGATGACCTCACTCCTGCAACCTGGAGGCAAGGCAGCCAGAAAACGCTTCTTTAAGTGGTCAAAGTCTCGGAGCAGGTAATAGGAAAGAAAAGGGGCGAGCAGGAAGCTTGGAAAAAGAGAAATCAAACCCAGAATGCCGTCAGCAAATCTGCGCACTCCCCGAAGCAGATTGTTCCTGAGTCTACCCAAGGTCTCTCGTAAAACCTGGCGCACTTCTTCAGGAAGGAAAGCTCTTTCGAAGAGGTGTTCGCTATACCCCTGAATCTGATTCCAGTTTTCAGTGTAGACAGGGAGAATCTTTCCGAAGCTCTTTGCTTCCCTGAAAAGGGCTGGGATGAACAAAGACAAAAAAAGACCGGTGAGCACTACTCCAGCGGCGTAAACAGTAACGATCGCCCTGACCCGCTGAACACCCCTTTCTTCGAGGCTTCTAACCAGTGGATAGATGAGGTAAGTCAAAAAAACGGCGATCCCGAAAGGAACGAAAACCGACCGAAGGCAATAAAAAAAAACCGCTAGGAAGAGGGCAGCAAGGACAAAAAAAAGGGAACGTAGGAACCGCTGCACAGGAAATGCCCCCTAAGGATGGTGTATCTGTCGGGAGATTAACGACGCAGCACTTCCATCATTCCCCGAGAAATCCCCCGAAAAACCTTTCTGGCACGGTCTTGCATTTTTCTCGACCCCGCCAGCATTCCCCAATCGGTTCTGCGACGCGAGGCAAACAACATCCCCAACATTGCCCCCACAAACCATCCTGTAACCAATCCGGTAAAGTAGTTCCGTTTCATCATCCCACCTCCTCAAACTCAAAAGTAACCTTTTCCATTATCGAGGGCAACGAGGCTACCGTCTTCTTCGATTTCGAAAACCTCTCCACTACGTGCCGTGAACTCGATAAAACACGACCAGCAGTAGTACTGATCAGCCCCCACTTTACCAACCTGCTTGCTCTTACAGATCGGACACTGCATAACTTTCACCCCCACTGTTGACGATAACCGCTTCCTCTCCCCAGTTGAGTACATGAAGAGGTTCGATAACACTTCTTCCCGAAATCAGGTCATCAACGATCCCTGCTGAAATCTCATAACCGAGCAGCCTTCCTCCTGGAACCTCGACAACCACGTCCTCAAAGGTTCCCAGGTTTTTACCCTCGGGTGTGATCACCAGAAAACCCGCTTTTTCCTTCACCTTAACACCGTTTTCCGGGGGTAGATCATCAGAGTCTTTGCTGGAATTGAGGGTTACGGCATCGTCCCCAACCGCGGCTACCTCCTGGAAAGAAACCACCTTCTGCTTCGGTTTTACCCCAGAGCCTTCCAGAAGAAGGTGGGTTAACCGGTGGGTTTGGGGATCACAGACCAGGTCGACGACGATTCCTACCTCTTTACCTGTTGCCAGGTCAATCACCGGAAGCCCGATAATTTCCCGGCCTTTGCGCAAAACACTTCAACTCCCTCTGGCGTATTCCCAAGATAGCATTTTTAGTATTACCTGCTGAGAAACAAAAAATACACCCCAAAGGGTGCAGCACTATTTTAACCTCTTTGCGATGAACCCGCCTCCAAGGACAAGGTCACCATCATAAAAGACAACTGCCTGACCAGGGGTAACGGCCTTCTGGGGGCTTAGAAACCTCACTTCTACCTGGCTATCCCCTTCTAGTGGATGGATCGAAGCAGGGACTGAGGGTGTCGTGTAGCGGATCTTAACATCGGCCTCAATGCTCTCTGTAAGCTTTTCCAAAGCAATGAAATTGACTTCCTCAGCAATCAACCCTTCTGCAAACACTTGGTCACTTCTTCCCACAATGAGGGCATTTCTCTTATAGTCGAGATCGACCACGTAAGCAGGATAACCCAAAGACAAGCCAAGACCGCGGCGCTGGCCGATGGTGTAAAAGGCCAGACCTTTGTGTTCCCCCACAATGTTTCCTTCGAGGTCGTAGATAGGACCGGGTTTCACCGCATCTGGCTCCCTGGCAATCAGGAAACCGCGATAATCATTATCAGGTATAAAGCAGATCTCTCTGCTTTCACTCCTTTCAGCGACAGGGAGTCCTGCTTCCCTGGCGATCTGACGGACCTCGGACTTGGTTTTGCTCCCTAATGGGAAAAGGATGTGAGGCATCTGCTCTTGCCTCAGCATAAAGAGGAAATAGCTCTGGTCCCTTTTGTCGTCGATACCCTTCTTCAACAACCACCTTCCTCTCTCCTGGCAGTACTCCACCCTGGCGTAGTGCCCTGTGGCTAGATAACTGGCACCTGAAGACAGAGCCTTTTTCAGCATAAAGCCGAACTTGATGTAGTAGTTGCAGACGACACAGGGATTCGGAGTGCGCCCGCTCAAGTACTCCTTACAAAAGTAAGAAATCACTTTCTTCTCAAACAACTCTGCAGGGTCCCACAAATAGTGAGGGATCCCCAGTTTTTCGGAAACCCGGAAAGCGTCTTCAGGATTATAACCAGGTATCTTCAAAGT
>LGFL01000103.1 GCA_001508855.1 Thermoanaerobacterales bacterium 50_218 | reverse complement strand
GGTGTTGAGTTTGTGATTTTTACTAAATCTGCCTTAATTGTGTCGAGGTCTCTTAAGTGTAAAGTTACCTACTAAATCTTGACACGGACGTAAACCAGAATTGGCTTGATTTTGTCTGGGAGTAAGGCTAAACTAGGTAAAGGGTTAAACTGGGAACGAATGCAGAAGGTAAAGGAGGTAGAATGAATGGAGACAGTAACTCTTCAGGCTCATTACAGGCCACGGAGCACCAAGAGCTACTTGAAGATGCTGCGCCGCCAGGGTCAGCTCCCTGCGGTCGTTTATGGGAAGGAAGTGGGCAATATCCTGATTCAGGTTCCTCTCAAGCAGTTTCAGGAGATCATCTCCAAGCACAGTCTAGGTAGCACCTTGATCAACCTGGAGATCGCGGGTGGAGAAGGAAATGGTGAGAGCCAGTCTTACCTCGTGATGATCCGAGAGCTCCAGCGTGACCCCTTGAAGCACGAGCTGCTCCATGCCGACTTCTTCCAGGTCTCGCTGAGCGAAGAGATCGAGACCGAGGTTCCTGTGCACCTGGTTGGAGAAGCCCCTGGAGTCAAAGAAGGTGGAGTCCTCCAACACATGCTGCGTGAGGTCACAGTTTCTGGTTTGCCAACACAGTTGCCAGAATACCTCGAGGCTGACATCAGCGGCTTGGGGATCGGTGATGAGTTGCGGGTTGCCGATCTTCAGGTGCCAGCCGGGGTAAAGATTCTCGATGACCCTGACAGCATCATCGTTCTCGTAGTGCCGCCTGTTTTAGAGGCAGAAGCTGAAGAAGGAGAGGCTGCCGAAGAGGGCGAAGCAGCAGCCCCAGCACCCGAGGCCGGGGAGGAGTAGATGAAAGGCTGGCTGAGCCGGTTTTTGCGGAGAAAATCCACCAGTGGAAAGATTGAAGTATCTAAAGTCATCTGTGGGCTGGGGAACCCGGGTCCCCGCTACCAGAACACCCGCCACAATGTCGGTTATCAGGTGGTTGCCCGTATTGCTAAAGATCGGGGGGTTTGCTGGGAAAACTACCGGGGACTGGCAGAGATCGCCGTCACTGATTTCGGAGGGGAGAAGGTGCTCCTGGCCCGACCCCTGACCTTCATGAACCTCAGCGGGAAGGCGGTTCTTCCCCTTGTCAAGGATACGGGCATTTCGCTGTCCGATCTTCTGGTGGTCTACGATGACATGGATTTGCCCTTGGGTACGATCCGGGCCCGCGCCCGCGGCAGTTCTGGAGGTCATCGGGGTGTCCAGTCGGTCATCGACCACTTGGGAAGCAGCGATTTCCCCAGGATCCGCATCGGGATCGGGCGTCCGCCGGCAGGAGTTGATGCCGCCACTTATGTGTTGAGCCCTTTTCAGCAGGAGGAAGAGGAACTCCTCGAGGAGGTCCTGGAGAAGGCGGTTGCCGCTGCTGCGATCTGGGTGGAAAAGGGGATCGATGTGGTGATGAACCAGTTTAACAGGAAGAAGGAATAAGGTATAGATTTCCCCTTTCTGGTCAAAACTAAAGCTGAATCTTGACCAGAAGGGGGTGAAAAAGTGGCAGAAGAAGGTGGCGGCCGCGGTAATGCTGGTGGGTGGTCACGCCTTGCCAGTGAAGGTTGGCTGGCACACATCATTAGGTTTCTTGTCGCAGCAATCGTGTTGATGGTTGTCAGCTACATCACACCAGGTTTTACCAGGTTGGGCTTCTGGTACGCCTTGCTGGCAGCCATCCTGATCACGGTGATCGGATACGCCCTCGAGGCGATGATCGGGAAGGAAATCTCACCTTATGCCCGCGGTGGTGTCGGTTTCATCGTATCCGCGGCAATTTTCTATTTGATCCAGTTCCTGATTCCTGGGTTGAGAGTCACTGTACTGGGAGCGCTGATTGCTGCGGCGATCGTCGGTATTATTGATATGTTCGTGCCCACAGGATTGCGCTAGTGTTTCCGCAATGTCAGCACTAAGGGTTCCAGAAGGAAAGGTCCTGCTTCGTTCAAGAGGCAGGACCTTTCTGCCATATGATATAATGAAGCAAGAGCTTCTGGGAGTGAAGGAAGTTTTTCATGCAGAACCTGGTCACCAAGATGCCCGAATTCGTAAAAGTGAACCGCGCCTTTCAGGAGGGAAAAAGCCCAGTTGTGGTCACTGGCCTTGCTGGGGCTTTTAAAGCGGTTTTCTGTGCTGGGCTTTTGCAGGAGGACCCTTCAGGCGCCCTCCTGGTGGTTGTTCCCACGAGTGATCAGGCGACCTTGTGGCAGAGAGACCTGGAAAACATCCTCCCTGATCGGGAGGTTCTCGTTTTTGAACCCGCCGAGGTGCTTCCTTTCGAAGTTGTCGCTGCCAGCAGGGAGCCTGGTGAAGGAAGGCTGCGGGTTCTCGCCAGCTTGCGGGACAGAAACAAGAAACCTCCAGTGGTGATTGCCCAGGCGGAAGCCCTCCTCCCGAAGCTGATTCCTGCTGCTGATTGGGAGCAGGCTGCCCTTTCCTTTGAAGTGGGGAAAGACTACGACCTCTCCGAGGTTTCAAGGCTTCTCTTCCAGTCTGGCTACGAGCGCCAGGAAATGGCTATTGCTCCCGGTCATTTTGCGCTTCGTGGTGCTATTCTCGATGTTTTTCCCTTTCAGGGGAACCCGGTGCGCCTTGAGTTCTGGGGAGATGAACTGACCTCGATCAGGGAGTTTTCTCCGGAGACCCAGCGCTCGAAAAGGGAT
>LGFL01000102.1 GCA_001508855.1 Thermoanaerobacterales bacterium 50_218 | reverse complement strand
TCTGGGGGTTAAAAATGTGGTTCAGCTAAAAGGCAACAAGCGCCTGTGGGCCCTTGTAATTGTGATTGTGTTAGCGGTAGTCTCAACAACTTTGTGGTTATTACAACAAAGTAAAAGTGAGAAAGAAACAGTCCAATATGAGCAAACGAGAGTAAAAAGAGGTGATATCCTCGTCGGGTTCGATTCTGATGGCAGCATCGAATTTTCCAAAGTTAATCTCAGGTTCAACGTCAGTGGCACAATTTCTGAGATATTGGTTACTGAGGGCGATAAGGTGGAAAAGGGTGACCCGATCGCCAAACTGGACAGTCAGGATTACCAGAACCAATACCAGTTGGCCTTAGCCAAACTCCAAAACGCTCAAGAGCAAAAAACAAAGAGTCTTCTGGAGTACGAACTCAAGATAAAGAACCTCGAAAACGAATTGCAGAAACTCAAAGATGAATACCAGGAGATGGAAACCATACCTGAGGCTTACCCTGCTAATGAGATAAAAATGAAAAAAGCAGAAATAGAAACCAAAGAGTTAGAATATCAAAAACTGCTCAAGGAATATGAAATGCTGAAGAACCAGGAGTTGAGCGAATACGAACTCCAAGTAAAAATGGCCAGAGATAATTTGGAAAATACAATCTTGTATGCACCGGTTTCAGGTGTTGTTTTGGGTTTGTCAAAAAAAGTAGGAGAACAGGTTACCGAGAAGGAGGATTTTGCTACTATTCACGAAAATAATAAAGTCCAAGCGACGACAGATGTAATCGAGTACGACATTAGTCAAATCGAAGTCGGACAGAAAGTATATGTGACCGTGGAAGCCCTGCCTGACCAAAAATTTGTGGGCAGAGTAAGCAAAATAAACTTTCTGCCAACCGTTGCTTCTGGCTTGGTAAATTACACCGTAGAGGTTGATATTGACAATCCCAGTCCTGAATTGAAAGACGGCATGACCTGCGTTATCACATTTGTCAGAAAAGAAGTGCAAAACTGCTTAATAGTTCCCTACGAGGCCGTTAAGATGGTCAATGGAAAACAAGTTGTGCTGGTCGTTGATGAAAATGGTCAAATGAGTGAAAGGGAGATCAAGACAGGTTTTACAGATGGTAATAGTGTCGAGGTTCTGGAAGGCCTTAAGGAAGGCGAAATTGTGGCTTACCCGAAAAGGGGTTGATTGATTTGAAGCTGAAACACCTGGTCAAGTTGGCCTTAGTCAACATTTACCAAAACAAAACCCGGGCCTTCCTGAGCACACTGGGAGTTATTGTCGGGACAGCAACGATCTTTTTGGTGATCGCCATCGGCAAAGGGGGAGAGGCTCAGGTAAGTGAACAGTTCTCCAAACTGAATGTTGGCACAATTATAGTTCGGTCCGCCATGAGAGGAAAAGTGGTGGACCCTTTAACCGAAAAAGATGCCGAGTTGTTTGCCCAAAGTGAGTACATTGCCAGCGCCTTTCCGGTTCTGTTCGGAAGCGGAGACATCAGTTATGCCGATTATTCTCAACAAAGCGGTTTTATCGCGATTTATCCTGAGTTCCAGGAAAAAAACAACTTAACAATTTGGCAGGGAAGACCGCTTGGTGATGAAGATGAAAAAAAGAGAAACAAGTGCGTGGTCCTAGGAGCCGAGTTGGCGTATGTGCTCACTGATGGCAACCCCTCGGAAATACTAGGGCAAACCATAAGTATTAATCAGCGCAAATTTGAAGTAGTGGGGATATACAACAGGGTAGGGGATTCTGGTTCAGGAATGATGAGTTACGATGATTCTGCATTTTTGCCCTACACGGTAGGAAAAAGGTATCTGTTGGGCACAAGAGCCAATCCCATCATTTTCGTCCAGGCAACAGGGCTGGAGACAGTTCAGTTGGCCATAGAAGATATAACAAATGTCCTCAATGAGACCCACCGGATGGGGGGAGCAGAACAATTTCGCATCTTAGATGCAGGAAGCAGATTGGCAGCGGCTCAAGAATCAGCCAGGACCATGTCTTTGCTGTTGTTGGCAGTAGCAACAGTAGTCTTGATTGTAAGTGGAATCGGAATTATGAACGTGATGTTTGTAACAGTTAAGGAAAGAACCAAGGAAATCGGGATCTTGAAAGCTATTGGTGCCAAGAAAAGGGAAATACTTAGCCAGTTTCTTTTAGAGGCAGTGATTATCAGCCTGGTGGGGGGATTATTAGGCGTTGTCCTCGGTTATTTGGCTGTTCCCCTGCTCAAGTTTCTTAACCTCCCTGCTCTCCCTTCAGTAAGTGGTGTTTTATTAGGATTACTCTTTTCTGTAATTACAGGCATCTTTTTTGGGTTTTATCCGGCCTTACAAGCCGCTGAGCTAAACCCAATAGAAGCTTTGAGATATGAGTAAGTAAGGGAGATGGATATGAAAGCAAAATTGATTTTAGTGTTGACGGTACTGTTTGTGTTAAGTGGTTATACTGTCGGATACGCTTCAGAGAATATTACTTCAGATGCTTCAGAGAACGTAATTACCTTAGAGCAAGCCAAGGAACTGGCCAGCAAAAACAGCAGAAACCTCAAAAAGTACGAAATCAACACCGAAAAAGCGAAATATCAACTATACCAGATTGAAGAAGAATATGAAGATGCTGAGGATGAATATGACTATTTAGTGTACAGGATAAACAGTCTGAGTGAGGAATACTCTGAACTTCGCTCTAAATTAGCAGAATTAAATGAGGGCGACACATCAGGTGAC
>LGFL01000039.1 GCA_001508855.1 Thermoanaerobacterales bacterium 50_218 | reverse complement strand
TCTTTAAATATTCGCCACGGAAGCGGGAATCCCTTGATTTATCTGCATTTTCGAGGATCTTTTTTGTTGACTTTTTCAGCAGAAACTAGTTAGGTGGTCGAGGTTGACATTGGTCTTTGCAATTGTTTGGGCAGTTATGTTTCCGAAGGCGATGTTTGCGCCGATGTTCAGGGTAATCATGGCGAGGGCACCGCGGATCACATTGGCATTAACAGTGAACTTCTGGAGAATGAATCTTTCCCTTGATTCGTCGACTTCGATGTGGCTCTGTTCCTTGAAGATGACCGCAAAAATTGTTGCTACAACTACTGAAACCACAATCGTGTAAACGAGTTTGTTAGAAGGGTTTGGGGTGATGTAGTAGGTCAGCAGGGCAGTGATGATAGACACACAGCCGATTTTGGGATTTCTTCGGGCCATATCGATTGCAACTCGGGCGAGCATGATGCCTACACCCGCCATCATGGCATTGGTGATCACTGGTCCGATGAAGTCGACGATTTTGGTAAACAGTCCCAGGAAGCCCACAAGGGCGAGAGCTGCTCCCCCGAAGAAAATCATCGAAAGCCTCTCTTGGATGTTTCTTCCCATTGTGCCTGCCAGGGTAATGGTTTCTGCCTGGAAAGATATAGGAGAAACGATCCCCAATAGGCCACAGCCAATTGCACCCACGATAAATGCTGCTGCAGTTGGAACTGAGGCAAAGCCAAAGGTCAGTGCCAGAAGCCCCTGAGGAAGACCGTTGATGATCACGCCAATAGCAGCGAGAATATCCTGAATGCTGATGCTCATCTGAACATCCCTCCGTTTGTTTCTTGAATTTGAGTTTCAGTCGCCGCCTGAACGCTTTCTTCCCACAACAGGTCGACGATCTGGCTCTTGAGGCTGATAAATTCTGGAGTTTCGTAGATTTTGTGGTTCCTCGGCCGCGGCAGGTTGACCGAGATCCTGGCCTTGATTGTTCCCGGGCGCCGGGACATCACATAAACCGTGTCAGCCAGAAAAACAGCTTCATCAATGTCGTGCGTTATAAACAGGATCGTTGTCTGAGCCTGCTCCCAGATCTCCAGAAGCAGTTCTTGCATTACCACCCTTGTCTGCGCGTCGAGGGCACCGAACGGCTCGTCCATTAAAAGCACCTCGGGGTTGTTGGCAAGTGCTCTGGCGATCGCCACCCTCTGTTTCATACCCCCTGAAAGCCCGCTGGGATAGATTTCTTCAAAACCTTTCAATCCCACCATTTCAATGTAGTGTTCGGCAATTCTCCTTCTCTCATCGGCAGGAACCCCCCTGATAAGAAGCCCAAACTCGACATTTTTGCGGACGGTGTACCAAGGGAAGAGGGTGTAAGACTGGAAGACCATTCCCCGGTCGGCTCCTGGCCCAGTGATCTCCTTTCCATCCATGAGCACGGTTCCCGAAGTTGTTTTTTCGAGACCAGCTACGATATTCAAGATGGTCGATTTTCCGCAACCACTGGGTCCCACGATGACGGCGAACTCGTTAGGCGCAATTTGCAAGGAAACATCTTTTAGTGCTTCTACCTTTCCGTAGCGTGTTTCAAAAGTCTTGGAAACATTCCTGATCTCCAGTTTGCTCACGATTTTCCACCAGCCTTTTCGCTCCAGGGGACGACCAGTTTGGTCAGTTTTCTGAACAACCAGTCTGTGAGGACTCCCAGAAGTCCGATGATCAGCAACCCAGCGAAAATGCGGTCGGTCTGCAGGAACCGCTGGGAGCGCAAGATCATGAACCCAAGACCGGAGTTGGCAGCAACGAGTTCGGCAACAACGAGGTAGGTCCATGCCCAGCCGATGGTGATCCTCAAGTTGTCCATGATCCCTGGCAGTGAACAGGGAATGATCACATACCTGTAAACCTGGTAGGTGTTAGCACCGAGTGTTGCTGAAGCCCGGATGAAGTCTCTGGGAACACTGGCACTGACATCAGCGATCATCAAGACGAGCTGAAAGAAGGTGCCCAGAAAGATTACAGCGACTTTCTGGATGTCCCCAATTCCCAGGTAGAGGATCGTCAGGGGAACGAGTGCCACCACTGGGAGGTATCTCACGAATTCGATGAAAGGCTGGGTAATTGCTTCGACGATTCGGGAGCGCCCCAGAACCAACCCCAGAGGTACTGCAGTCACTGCTGCGAGGAGAAAGCCAACTGTGACCCGGTAGACGCTGTCCCAGGTGTACTTGATGAGTAAGCCTTCGCGGTAGAGGTCTACCAACTCGAGAACTACCGCACTGGGAGAGGGCAGAAAAAGAGGGGAAACGATTCCCCCGTAGGTGAGCAAACACCATATTCCGAAGAGGATTGCGGTCGTCAAAATTGTAAGATGATGGACCCTAAACATTTCCTACCTGGCAGCCTCTTTCACAAAATTAGGCTTAATAAACTCATCAACATCTACTTCAGACTTAATGATTCCTTTTTCTTTCCAGAACTTGCTGGCAAGGGACGCCAACTGGAAGACGGTTCCTTCTTCTTTTTGTTGATCGAAGAGTTCCAGGTTTTCCTCTTTACCGAAGAAGTTGACTCCTGCGGCCATTTCTTTTACTTCTTCTTCACTTAACCCCAGAGCGTTGGCGATGATTCTGTTTCCTTCATCAGGGTGCTGGCGCCAGTAGTCGATGGCTTTAAACCACGCTCTTGCGAGACCGGTTACTGCTTCGGGATGAGCTTCGACGAAGTCTTGTCTGAGGACGATCACGTCAACGATGGTGTTTGGGAAGTCTTTGCTGGTCACCAGCACGTGGCCGCCTTCCCGTTCTGAGGCCTTCGACAGCCAGGGCTCCCAGGTAACCGCAGCATCGAGTTTCCCGGCAACGAAGGCAGCACCTGCATCACCTGCACCCATTTCCTGGACAGTAACATCACTTTCTCGGAGCCCGTACTTGTTGAGGACCGTCAGGAAGAAAAAGTAGCTTGTAGAAGACTTGTCCAGACCTACCGTGGCTCCTTTCAGGTCAGCGACACTCTGGATCTCCTTTTTGGCCACAATCCCGTCAGCGCCAGCAGACTCGTCGAGGGCAAGGACCACGTTTGTCGGAGCCCCGTTGGCAAAGTGGATCACTTCTCTGTCAAGGACGTTCGCCAGACCCTCCAACTGGCCTGAGGTGACTGCTGCTGCATACTGGGATTCGTCTTCGATGATCAGCAGTTCCGGGTCGATGTTGTTTTCTTGGAAAAACCCTTTTTCCCTGGCGATGTAGAGAGGACCATAGCCGATCCAGGTGCAGTGCCCGATCTTGAACTTAACCGGTTCTTTCCCTGTCTCTGCAGTTTGGGTGGCTCCTCCACCACAGCCTGGGAGAAGCAGTGCCAGAAGCAAAATTGCACCTGCAAGAATGCACAAGAACCTTTTCATACTGCGATACCTCCTGCTTACAGTGTTCTTGGTTAAAACACAGAAAACAACGGAGTCTATATTCGACGTTTCTTCCGAAAATCCTTCACATGCAGATGCCTTTCCATTTTCCTTTTGCTCTGGCTGTAACCTTGCTCGTGACTGAAAGACGATTTTCGGACATTTTAGGAGTATAGAAGGAAATTTTTTTTGCTGCGGCGAAATAATATAGAACTCAAAAGCTGGTGGGAGGTGAATGTTTTGGAAAGCGGAACTACTGCTGAAAGGGAAAAGCAGTCAGAAGAGATCCAGCTCGTGGTCTTCCGATTGGGAGCAGAAGAGTATGGTGTGCCGATCACCCAGGTTCAAGAGATCATTAGGTTGGCTACTCCGACTCGAATCCCGAACGTTCCTGACTTTCTAGAAGGTGTGATCAATCTCAGGGGGAACGTGCTTCCAGTCATTGATCTCAAAAAGCGCTTTGGCCTTGGCAGTTCTGAATATACTGATGATGCCCGGATTGTGGTTGTTGAAATTGCCGGTCATACGGTTGGGGTTATTGTTGATTTTGTTTCCGAGGTTCTCCGCCTTCCGATGAGCAGTATCGAACCCCCTCCCCCGATTATTGCCGGGATTACGGCTGAATATTTGCGGGGGGTTGGGAAACTTGACGACCGCTTGCTGATCCTGCTTGACCTTAACAAGATCCTTACCGAGATCGAGAAGGCCCAGCTTGAAGAGGTTGTGGAAACCATTTCCGGTTAGTGTTTGGACAATGCTCGGTGTTTATGCTGGTCAAAAAAGCTCTCACCTGACTTGTTTTTGCTTCAGGTGAGAGTTTTTTTGTGCTCAATCCCTACCCGATCATTTCGGCGCGGGAGATTGAGGAGTTGTGGTATAATAGCCTAAACTCACCGTTTTCCGGAGTTGAAGGGGATGGTTAAGGGGATCGGAATTGATGTTATTGAAATCGAGAGGATCGAGAGAGCCTTAAGGAGAAGAGAGGGGTTTGTGAGGCGCCTGTTCACTCCCTGGGAGATCGCTTATTGCTCTTCACGCCCCCGCCCTGGAGCCTCTTTTGCGGCCCGCTTTGCCGCCAAAGAAGCTGTGCGGAAAGCCTGTACCCAGGGAGGGGTCAAAGGAACCCTGAAGTGGCGGGAGATTGAAGTAAAGACTGGGGAACAGGGGCCGGAGATCTTCTTGCAGGGTAAGACTGCAGAACTCGTTTTCGGTCAGGGTATTACTTGCTTTTTCGTGAGTCTTTCCCACAGCAGGGACTATGCCTGCGCTGTGGTTGTGGCCATTTAGGCTCTTCCAGATAACCGAGAAAGGGAAGGTGGTTGTTGTGAGACTGGTTACGGCTCAGGAAATGCGAGAACTCGACCAGAAGGCTATCAGTTCCTACGGTATTCCCAGTCTTATTTTAATGGAAAACGCCGGCTTGAGAGTTGTCGAAACCGCTGTCTCCCGCTTTTGGGAAGGCAAGCCTGAGGGTAAAGCAGCCCTGGTTCTTGCGGGTCCCGGAAATAACGGTGGAGACGGGTTGGTGGTGGCACGCCACCTCTCCAATAAAGGGGCACGGGTGGCCGTTTTTTTGACTGCAGATCCCGAAAATTATCAGGGTAGTGCTGCTGTCAACTACAACATCCTCACTAAAATCGGCCTGACCCCGAGGAACTACCCGAGGGATGAGGCTGAATTGAGGAGCGCTCTCCAGCATACAGATTTAGTGATCGACGCGGTGTTCGGTAGTGGGTTTAAAGGTACTCATGTTGCCGAGCCACTGGCGACCCTTTTTCGGATGGTGAATGATTCTGGAAAACCGGTGCTGGCAGTCGATCTGCCCTCGGGTTTGGAGGCTGATACAGGCCGTGTTGCCAATGAGTGCATTAGGGCAACGGCCACGGTGACCTTTGGATTGCCGAAAATTGGACTTTACCTGGAGCCAGGAGCGAGCTATGCTGGAGAAGTGATCATTGGAGACATTTCTTTCCCTCCCGAACTCTGTTCTGAGGAAAAGGGCTCTTGTTTCCTTATTGATCAAGAGATGGTTGCAGCAAATCTGCCTCTCCGTTTACCCCTTCACCACAAAGGCACTTACGGCCACGTTGTTGTAATTGGAGGAGCTCCTGGCTATACTGGTGCAGTGGCACTGGCGAGCAGCGGTGCCCTCAGAAGTGGTGCTGGACTGGTGACTGCTGCTGTTCCCAGGTCACTTTTTTCGATCCTTGCTTCAAAGTTGACGGAGGCAATGACCAGGCCACTTTCGGAAACAAAGCAGGGCTATCTGGCCCGAGGGGCTATTGCCGACCTTGGTGAATTGCTCGGCAGGGCGAACGTCCTTGCCGTCGGACCAGGGCTTGGGCGCGACCCTGAGACCGGGGCTTTCTTGCTGGAACTGCTCAAAAGGGTGGATCTACCTGTTGTCCTCGATGCCGATGCCCTCAATTTGCTGGCCCAGAATAAGGAACTGTTGAAAGAGGAATACCTTAAGGATCGGAGGAGGAAGTGGATCCTGACTCCTCATCCCGGAGAAATGGCACGCCTGCTCGGCCTTGATGTCGAAGCTGTGCAGGCGGACAGAATCGGGAACACGGTTTGGGCCTCTCAAGAGTGGGGAACAATCATCGTCCTCAAGGGAGCGCGAACCGTGGTTGGTGTTCCCGATGGTCGGGTCTACATCAATCCTACCGGAAATCCTGGTCTGGCAACAGGAGGCAGTGGTGATGTGCTTACAGGTTTGATCGCCGGTTTTGTTGCTCAGGGGATGGATCCGGTTGCAGCGGCGATCGCTGGGGTCTTTGTCCACGGGCTGGCTGCTGACAGGCTAGCCGCCAGGATGGGGATGCCAGGAATGGTTGCTGGGGACCTCCTGGAAGAGGTTCCCCTTGTGCTAAAGGATCTTTATCAGATCAGGGAACGGAGGGGCTGAAGAATGGGGCGCCCTGCGTGGGTAGAGATCGATCTTGATGCTTTGAGCCACAATGTTCGGGAAATCCGCAGGATAACCGATCCCCGTGCCCAGGTAATGGCTGTCGTCAAGGCGAATGGATACGGACACGGCCTGGAACAGGTGAGCAGGGTCGCCCTTACAAGCGGTGCCACATGGTTAGGTGTGGCCTTACTCCAGGAGGCTGTGGTGCTTAGGGAGAAAGGATTGACGGCACCAGTGGTTGTCCTCGGCTACACTCCGGAAAGGGATGCCGGAGAGGTTGTGGCCAGGGGAATCAGCCAGACCGTCTTTACCGAGGAAGGAGGGAGAGCCCTTGCTGCTGCTGCCCGGAGGTTGGGAAAAAAGGCGAAGGTTCACATCAAGGTAGATACCGGGATGGGGAGACTGGGGTTTCCGGCGGGTGAGAAAGCAGTTGAGGCTATCTGCAGGCTTGCGGAACTGCCTGAACTGGAGATCGAGGGGATCTACACCCACTTCGCCACAGCAGATGAGCCTGATAAAGGATACGCCCAGGAGCAGTTTCTCCGTTTTCAAGAAGTCCTGAGGAAACTGCGGGAGCGGGATCTTGCTGTCGGTTTGCGCCACTGCGCCAACTCTGCTGCTCTTCTGGATCTGCCTCACACACACCTTGATCTGGTGAGGCCAGGGATCACCCTTTACGGTCTTTACCCATCACCAGATGTGCGCCATGACCTGGTGAGCTTGAAGCCTGTGATGGCGGTGAAGGCAAGAGTTGCTCTGGTCAAAGAGGTTCCCCCGGGGACGGGAATTAGTTATGGCAGGACCTATGTGACCAGCAGACGGACCCTGGTGGCCACGATACCGCTGGGATACGCGGATGGCTATCCCCGCCTTTTGTCCAACCGGGCTGAAGTTCTGATCAGGGGAAGGCGGGCACCGGTGATCGGCAGGGTCTGCATGGATCACCTGATGGTCGATGTTACCCACATTCCTGGTGTTACTCAGGGTGATGAGGTGGTGCTCCTGGGGAAGCAAGGATCTCAAGAAATCACGGCAGACGAGCTTGCCGGTCTTCTCGGAACGATTAACTACGAGGTCGTCTGCATGGTCAGTGAGAGGCTGCCGCGGGTTTATAAGGGTTTCTCGTAAACAACCCTCCCGCCGACTATCGTGAGCAGGGGAACAAAGTCTTTGCTGAAAACGGAGATGTCGGCATCATATCCCGGGGCAAGGCGCCCTTTCCTGTGGTCAAGGCGGAGGAGGCGTGCCGGGTTGATTGTCACTGCCGGCAGTATTTTCTCGAGGGGAAGACCGCTCAGTTTTCTGAAGCGGGAGAGTGCTTGGGGGAGCGGAAGTGCTCCACCTGCCAGTTTTCCCTCGTTTGTGCGAACTGAATCTGGAGTGACCTCGACTTTTGAACTGCCTACCTCGTAGACGCCTGGGGGAAGGCCGGAACACGGTAGGGTGTCACTGATGACCACGAGATTCTCCTTCTTGAGCATGAACAAGAGCTGGAGTATCGCAGGATGGAGGTGCACACAGTCAGCGATCGCTTCGACTGAGATCTGGGGTAGGGTAAGGGCAGCACCGACAAGACCTGGCTCCCTGTGGTGCAGTGGTGCCATCCTGTTGAAGATGTGGGTGGTGTGGGAAAGTCCGGCTCTTACCGCGGCGAGGGTTTCTTCAAAGGTGGCTGCCGAGTGGCCGGCACTGACTATGGTGCCCTCTCTAGAGGCAGCTCTGACTACTTCAAGGGCATTGGGCAATTCTGGAGCGAGGGTCAGGAGGGCGATTGGGCCGCCTTTTTCGAGCAAGAAGTAGAGATCGCTGAGAGCAGGGGGGCGTAGGAAGCGCCTCTCCTGAAATCCGGCATAATCGGGATTGAGGAAAGGGCCCTCGAGGTGGATGCCTAAAAGTGCTGCTCCAGGAAGCACTCTTTTTCGGCATTCTTCTCCTGCTGCCAAGATTGCCGCCAGTTCTTCGAGGGGGGCTGTCATTGCTGTTCCCAGAAAGCCGGTGACTCCCTCGCTGGCGAGAACGAAACTGAGCCCGGATAATTCGGCCTGGTCGGGAGCGACAGCGCGGCCTTTGTAGCCGTGGGTGTGGACATCGATGAGCCCCGGGGTTACGATGTCTTCTCGGTCGAACTCGATCACCAGCCCTTCACAATGCTCGGGCTCCCCTCGGACTACGTCTTTTATTTTTCCCCCTTCGATGATTACCGTCCCCTGCTGGTGGCATTTTTCGGGGGTGTAAACCTTTGCTCCCGTCAGGATCAGCCTCATAGCTGCCCTCCTGTTATCGTTGTTGTTCGGTTGGACCAGGCTGATGTTCTTGGGCTCGCTTCGATTATAGCAGTTTTGTGGCAGTAATTCATTGAGGAGTAGACGTCACTGGGGGTGGACACCTTTGGGTTCCCGTCCCATCATTGGGATTACTCTTGCTCATGATCCTGAAAAGGGCCGCTTTTTCTGCAGGGAGGCTTATCTGGATGCGGTGCAAAGGGCTGGTGGGGTTCCTGTTTTGCTTCCTCCGGTGCAGAAGCAAGACAGCCTACAGGTTTACCGTGACCTCGTTGCAGGTTTGCTTTTGTCGGGAGGAGGGGACCTCCACCCGAGTTTCTTCGGTGAGGATCCCTGCTGGAAGCTGGGAGAGGTTTCCCTGGTTCGAGATAAGTTCGAGATTGCTCTCGTGAAGTTGGTGCTGGATGCTGGGAAACCGGTTCTGGGGATCTGCCGGGGAATTCAGGTGCTCAATGTTGCTCTTGGAGGAACACTTTACCAGGATCTCTCCTCCCAGGCACCTGCTTCTCTCCAGCACATCCAGAGAGGTGCCCGGAAGGAACCTGCTCACGAAGTCGAGATCAAGAAAGGGAGTCTTTTAGCCAGTGTCCTGGGAGCAGAGAGGATCTGGGTGAACAGCTTTCACCACCAGGCGGTAAAAGATGTGGCTCCTTCACTTGAGGCTGTTGCCTGGTCTGCGGATGGTGTGGTCGAGGCAGTGGAGTTGCCGGGCCATGACTTTGTGGTTGGAGTTCAGTGGCATCCGGAGGATCTGCTGGAAGAGGAGCATGCTGTTGCCCTTTTTCGGGCCTTCGTAGCCGCGGCCGAGCAGTGAGTGCTTTAGTGCTTTACAGGAGGAATCTGGTGTGGTAAGATAAAAAAAACCTTTTTGGACAACTCAATAGATGGTCGAAGAGACCCACTAGGGGTGCCGAAAGGCTGAGAGGTGCTGAACGCACCAACCCTTAGAACCTGATCTGGGTAATGCCAGCGGAGGGAAGTGGGTGTTGCAGGCGTTTACGCACTCCCTTTGGTGGAGTGCTTTTTAATTTTTCAGGGAGGAAAGTGGCCCAACAAATTATTTCTGAGCTAAGGAGTTGATAACGATGCTAAGGGATCGTCAGCATCTGGTGAAGAAGGTGGTTACTGTGGCTGGTTCTGATTCTGGTGGAGGGGCCGGGATTCAGGCTGACCTGAAAACATTTGCTGCCCTCGGTGTCTACGGGGCAAGTGTGATTACTGCTGTTACCGCCCAGAATACTCTGGGAGTACAGGCGATTGCCGGACTGGAACCAGAGTTTGTCGCCCGGCAGCTCGACAGTGTGCTCACTGATATCGGGGCCGATGCTGCCAAAACCGGGATGCTTTACACTGCAGAGGTCATCGAGGTGGTTGCCGAAAAGTTAAAGTTTTACCGGGTCCCCTATCTTGTCGTCGATCCGGTGATTGTGGCCACAAGCGGTGACCGTCTGCTCACTCCAGAAGCAGAGCAGTCGCTTCAAGAAAAGCTCTTCCCTCTGGCAACTGTGATTACACCAAATGTTGCCGAGGCCGGGGCGATTTCTGGTCTCACCATCAATGACAAAGAGATGCTTTATCGAGCAGCCGAGGAACTCAAGAAAATGGGACCTGAGTATGTCGTGATCACCGGTTTTCGGGACGGTGACCACTGCATCGACCTATTCTACGATGGGCTTCAGTTTCATGAGGTAAGAGGAGAATACTTAGAAGTCCATCACACCCACGGCACAGGATGCACTTTTTCCTCGGCTCTTACGGCCTTTCTGGCCATGGGCGCATCACCCCTAGAGGCTGTTGCCTTTGCCAAGAACTTTGTGACCGTAGGCTTGCGCTACGCTTATTCCGTAGGAAAGGGAAGGGGTCCCCTCAACCACATGGCCTCTTTCTTCCCTGGTTCATGGGAAGATCCCCTTGTCCTCGATGTCCGCGAGGGTGTTTTCCGGAACTGGGGGTGCAAACCTGAACTGGGGCCTTTCCCTGCTCTCTACGTGATCATCGACGGGCAGTTCTGCAGGGGTAAGGACTACGCCGAGCTCACCGAGGCAGTGATCCGGGGAGGAGCGCGGGTTGTCCAATTGCGGGAGAAGGAACAGGAAGCCAAGTGGATGGTGGAAAAGGCGCGGGTGATTCGAGACATCTGCCGCAAGCATGGGGTGCTTTTCATCGTCAACGACCGTGTTGATGTGGCGGCAGCGGCAGGCGCTGATGGTGTCCATATCGGCCAGGAAGATGTTTCCCCTCAGGTGGTGAGGACAATCCTCGGTCCGGGAAAGATTGTCGGGGTTTCTGCAGCGAACCTGGAGGAGGCCCTTGCTGCCGTCGAAGCAGGCGCTGACTACATCGGCTTTGGGCCGGTTTATCCAACGAAAACGAAAGACTGTAAGGCTGCCCCCAGCGGCCCACCCATCCTTGCTGAGGTTGTTAAAAAAGTTTCTGTTCCTGTTTTCGCTATTGGGGGGATCACTCCTGAGAACACCCCTCCCCTTCTTGAGGCTGGAGCGGCAGGTGTTGCCGTAATTTCGGCGGTTTTGGGCTCACCTGACCCTGCTCGCGCTGCCAGGGAATTTGTCAATGTTTTTGCGGCTTATCACGGGTCCTCTTCGAAATGACAAACGTTAAATTCTGGGCTTGTTTCAAGAATTGGGAACTTTCAAATTAAATTGATTAGGAGGCGGAAAAATGACCCAGTTAGAAAAAGCTAGAAAAGGGGAGATTACCCCGGAGATCCAGCAGGTGGCTGATGCGGAAGGGCTTTCTTCAGAAAAACTTGCAGAACTGGTCGCCCGCGGTTTTGTGGTGGTTCCCAGCAACAAAAGGCACCAACTCCAGAGACCTTGTGGGATCGGCAAAACTTTGCGCACGAAGGTGAACACCAATATTGGGACCTCACCTGATTTTCCGGACTGGAAGAGGGAACTGGAAAAACTCGAGGTTGCTCTTACCTGTGGCACAGATACGGTGATGGACCTGAGCACAGGTGGGGATCTCAAGACTTGCCGCCGGGAGATCCTGAAAAGGTCACCTGTGCCTGTGGGAAGTGTGCCGATCTATGAGGCTGCAGTTCGGGCACGAGAAAGGCATGGCGCGGTTGTCAAGATGAGTACCGAGGAGATCTTCCAGGTAATTGCTGATCATGCTGCTGATGGTATCGACTTCATTACCATTCACTGTGGGGTTACTAGGCAGATCGTGGAAAGGTTGAAAGAGCAGCCGCGAGTAATGGGGATCGTTAGCCGTGGTGGAGCAATTATGGCAGGTTGGATGATCTATCACGATCAGGAAAATCCTCTCTATGCCCAGTTTGACCGTCTCCTGGAAATCGCCAGGGATTATGATGTCACCCTGAGTCTGGGAGATGGTCTGCGCCCAGGCTGTCTGGCAGACGCTACTGACCATGCCCAGATTTCTGAGTTGATGGTGATCGGGGAATTGGTTGTTCGGGCTCGCGAGGCTGGTGTTCAGGTGATGGTGGAAGGGCCTGGCCATGTTCCCCTCGACCAAATCGAGGCCAATGTAAAGCTGCAAAAGCGTCTCTGTCAGGAGGCACCATTTTATGTTCTCGGTCCCCTTGTCACTGACATTGCTCCTGGCTACGACCACATTGCCGGGGCGATTGGAGGAGCGCTCGCTGGGGCTGCGGGAGCCGATTTTCTCTGTTATCTGACTCCTGCAGAACACCTGGGACTGCCGACACCTGAAGATGTGCGCAGGGGTGTAATGGCCACACGACTGGCTGCTCATGTTGCTGATCTGGTGAAAGGGATTCCCGGTGCCTGGGAGTGGGACCTGGAAATGGCGAAGGCGCGCCAGAACCTCGACTGGGAGAAGCAACTGGAACTGGCGCTCGATCCACAACTGGCACGCCAAATGCGCGGTGAGCGCAACCCAGCATCGCGGGAAACCTGTTCTATGTGTGGTGACTACTGTGCCATCGACATCCTCAAGAAATATCTCGGTGGTTCCGGATGTGAAAGCTGAAGGTAATTGTCTGCGTTTTAATTTGGGGATGTTGATGATAAAACGAATCTGGGGAGGTTGTGCAGAATGCAAGAACTGGCAAGCAAGGCAGGGAGTCTCCTGGCGAAGATCAGGGAAGAAAAGCCCCTGATCCACAACATCACCAACTGGGTGGTCACTAATATCACTGCTAACGCCATCCTGCAGGTTGGGGCCCTTCCGGTAATGGCCCACGCGAGGGAAGAGGTCGAAGAGATGGTGGCTGCTGCGGGGGCACTCGTCCTCAATATCGGGACCCTTACTCCCCAGTTGGTTGATGCGATGTTTCTTGCCGGAAAAAAGGCCAATAAGTTGGGAATACCGGTTGTCTTCGATCCTGTGGGTGCCGGGGCGACAAACTTGAGAACCGAGAGCGCCCATTTCCTCCTGCGAGAGCTTAATATCGACATTCTCCGGGGAAACAGCGGAGAGATTGGGGTTCTTGCCGGTTTTGGCGGTGAAGTCAAAGGAGTTGAGGCTGTCTCCAGTGGGGGAGAGCGCGGGGAGGTAGCCCGCCTGGCTGCCCGCCAGTTCAACACAGTTGTTGCCCTCACTGGTCCCCGGGATTACGTCTCTGATGGGGAGTGCTTAGTGGCTGTGGATAACGGTCACCACTACCTGAGTGCCCTTACTGGAACTGGATGTATGGCTACTGCAGTTGTTGCTACCTTCGCCGCAGTTGCTGACAATTATCTTCAGGCTGCCGTCGCTGGCCTCGCGGCCTTCGGCCTTGCTGCTGAGAAAGCTGCTCGAGAAAGCCGGGGACCGGGGAGTTTCCAGGCAGCCCTTTTTGATGCCCTTTATCACCTAACACCAGCGGAACTTGAGGAAGGTGCCAGAATCACCGTTCTTTGACCTGGCACCTTGTTGCAAAAGCACCCGCAGTTTCTTGTGGCTTGCTGGAAAGATGGTTATAATTAAACAGAAAGGTCGCAGGGTGGTGGCATTTTTGTTGCAGGTATTTACTGACAGCCCAGAAGCAACAGAAGATCTTGGAGAAGAATTGGGGAAACTTCTTCAACCTGACGATGTCGTTGCTCTTGTCGGGGAACTGGGAGCAGGGAAAACGGTTTTCGTCCATGGCATTGCCCGCGGGTTGGGTGTTGAGGACACGGTTTCCAGCCCCAGTTTTTTAATTGTTCAGGAGTATCGAGGCCAGTGTCCACTTTTTCATTGCGACTTTTACAGAGTCAACTCATACCAGGAACTGGAGGATATCGGCTGGGAGGAGTACTTGAATCGGGGAGGGGTTGTGGTCATCGAGTGGGCGAACCTGATTCCCGAAGCTCTTCCTGGCGAGTATCTGAGGGTTGTTTTTTCTTTTTGTGAACCCTCGGCATCTTCCCGCTGCCTCGAGTTTTACCCTATTGGGCGGCGTTATCAGGAAATCGTAAAGGAGCTAGCAAAAAGGTGCGGCTACTGGGAATAGAGACTTCAACACCTGTTGTTTCCGTGGCGGTTGGTGATGAGCGAAAAATTCTTGGAGAGGTTTCTTTGAGTGCTGAGCAGGCCCACATGGAACGCCTGCTGCCACTCATCGATTTTTTGCTCAACTGCCTCGGTTTGGAACTCAAAGACCTCGACGGGTTTGCCGTCGCTGTTGGCCCCGGTTCTTTTACATCCCTGAGGATTGGCTTGGCTACGGGGAAGGCCTTTGCCCATGCTTCAGGAAAACCCCTTGTCGGGGTGCCTACTCTTGATGTCCTGGCTGCGGCTCTGCAGGGTTGTGAAGGCATCATCTGCCCTGTTTTAAGAGCTCGCCGTCAGGAGGTTTATACTGCCTTTTACGTGAGCACACCTTCTGGTGTGAAAAGGTTGAGCAGTTATCTCGCTTTGGACCCTGAAGAGATGGTTGCTCGCCTGGAAGCTAATCTGGAGGCTGGGATTACTTTCATTGGCGAAGGTGCGAGCCATTATTGGGACCTTTTCCGGGAAAAGCTGGGGGAGAAGGCGCACCTTGCTGATCCTGCGTTGATGTGGCCGCGCGCCGGTCTTGTGGTTTCGCTGGGTTTGCAACTGCTTCCTCTGGCACCTGATGATCCTGGCAAGGTGGAGGCGTTATACGTGCGCCCCCCGGCGATCAGGAAAAATTGAAGGTGATTACTGAGTGTTGGAAGTTACCATTCGCCCGATGAAGATCTGGGATCTTCCCCAGATTTTAAACATTGAAAACTGTTCCTTTCCAGCCCCCTGGAGCTACCGGGCTTTTGTAAGCGAATTGAACAACTCTCACGGCGTCTACTTTGTTGCTCTCATCGGAGAAATTATCGTTGGATACGCCGGGATGTGGCTGTTGCCAGGTGAGGCTCATGTGACTACAGTTGCGGTGCACCCAGACTACCGCGGCCGGAAGATTGGGAGGAAGTTGATGAACACCCTGATCGACTTTGCCAGGATCCGTGGGGCGCAAACAATGCTACTTGAAGTAAGGCCCTCGAATCTGCCTGCTCGGAAGCTCTACCATAGCCTGGGTTTCCGCCAGATCGGTCTGCGCGTCAACTACTATGTGGAAACAGGGGAAGATGCCATTGTGATGCTGAAATACCTTCAGGAAACGGAGGATTGCGAAAAGCCTGAAGAACAGGAGGGGTTGCGGTGATCATCCGGGGAGTGGTTGATCGGATTGAAGGGGATTATGTGGTGATCCTTTTAGGGGACGAGGGTTATGTGGTTAAATGGCCGCGCCAGTTGTTACCTAGGGTTCAGGAGAGCGACCTTCTGGGGTTCGAGATCAATCTTGAGTTGCCTGCTTCTGAGGTCAAAAAAATGACCCCAAAGAGCCTTCTTGAGCGCCTTTCCCTGCGATCGTAGCTGACAGTAGGGGTTTCTAAGGAGGTTAGGGTTTTGTCTGAGACAGTACACATCCTGGGTATTGAAACCAGTTGTGATGAAACTGCAGCCGCGGTTGTCAGTGATGGCAGAACCGTCCTTTCCAACTGTGTATCTTCCCAGATTTCTATCCACAGACAATTCGGGGGAGTTGTTCCTGAGGTTGCTTCCCGCAAGCATTTAGAAAGGATCACTTTTGTCGTCGAGGAGGCTCTTCAAAGGGCAGGAGTGGGTTTTTCTGACTTACGAGGAATTGCTGTCACTGTTGGTCCGGGACTAATTGGGCCTTTGCTCGTTGGTGTCGCTGCCGCCAAGGCTTATTCCTATTTTTTGAAAATCCCCCTCCTTGCCGTCAATCACCTGGAAGCCCACATTTACGCCAACTTTCTTGCCCACCCTTACCTGGAGCCACCCCTTGTTTGCCTGGTTGTTTCTGGTGGGCATACCAGCCTTGTTCTGATGAAGGAGCACCTCCGTTACGAATTGCTGGGTTCGACGAGGGACGATGCTGCCGGGGAAGCCTTCGACAAAATAGCAAGGGTTTTGGGACTCCCTTATCCTGGTGGTCCTGCCCTCGAAAAGCTGGCCTCGGGAGGTAATGCGAGGGCAATTGCCTTCCCGAGAGCCTGGCTTGGTGAAGGGAACCTCGATTTCAGCTTCAGTGGCTTAAAGACTGCGGTGACTAATTACCTGCAACGCTTTCGTGAAAA
>LGFL01000101.1 GCA_001508855.1 Thermoanaerobacterales bacterium 50_218 | reverse complement strand
TGATCAGGGAGATCCCTCCGGAGGAGCTCCTGGAGCTGGCCTTGAGGATTCAGGAGATGGTTGGGCTTTTGATTGACAGGAGGGTTTAACTAAAGAGGCCTTGTGGTGCTGGGGAAGGTTGGGCTAGGAGAAGAAGTTTGGACACAGGCAGAGGAAGCTTTCCGCTGGTGGAGAATACGCAACGGCTATCCTCGATCGCAAGGGTTAAATAAAGGAGAGGCAGAAATGGTGGAATACTGGCTCTGGATTGACCAGGTTTGGGGAAAGATCGGGCTTGACTTGGCCTTTCCTTTGCTGAAGCTTTCTATTTCCCAACAGGTGTTCGAGCTCGAGGTAAGGATGCCCAGGCTTGAGCTTACCCCTGACAGGGTAGAGCTTTCGGTCGATTACAGGGCCTGCTGGTCAGATCTCAAGATATATGGTCCTCTTGAGTTTGGCCATGTGCATGCGGCACAGGCAAAAGAGGCTGTACTTGAGGCTATTGCCCAGACCGCTGCTGAGGGAGACCGGTTGGCTGCCGTCGAAGCCGGGGAAATGGATGCATTTTCGGAAATCGCTCAGGAGAAGGCCCTTGAAGAGCGGGTGGAAGTAGGGCTGGTGCCGCTTCACCTTCCAGAAATCAGTTTCCAGGTGATTCGTGGTGAAAAGAGGTTCGAGTCTGGTGGTGTGGAGAGTGAATTCTGCCCAGGACAGGTGAAGGGGGAGTTATCCTGGGGTAGGGTGGGTGTCTTTTGGCTTGAGGAGCCGGATATTCACATCAGGGCTGTGAGAAGAAGAGTGGATGTTGTTGTTTAGGAGTATTTGGGCATTTTTTAAGATGGAGGGGTGAAGAGGGAAGATGGCAGTGGTGGACCCATACAGCCAGTACCGGCAGACACAAGTTTTGGCGGCGACACCGGAGCGCCTAGTGTTGATGCTCTATGAAGGAGCGATCAGGTTTCTGGGAGAAGCGAAGGTAGCCATTGCGGAAAACAACTTAGCGAAAGCTCATGAGAAGCTCGTCCGCGCCCAGGACATCTTCACTGAACTGCAGGTCAGCTTGAACATGGATTATGAAATTTCAAAACCGTTGGCGAGCCTTTACGACTACTTCAAGAGGCGGCTTATTGAGGCCAATGTGAAGAAGGATGTCTCGATTATCGATGAAATATTGGAGTTGGTGCGCCCCCTCAAGGATGCCTGGGCCGAAGTCTGCTGCAGGAAGGCCGCCAGCCAGTAGCAAACAGGATTTTTTGTCCAGGATTTATGGTGAGGGTCTCCTGTTCCCCTGAAGCCTTTGCCCCGGTGCCCAAGTTTTTATCGCCACGAAATCCCCTCGTTTCGCCCTGGGGTGTACAAGCCGTTTATAGCCCATGGGCTTTGAGAAGCAAAGGGAAATCGTACGGCAGGTCATAACCTTGCGGGGTGGAGATCAGCCTAATTTTTTGGCCCAGGCAACTGTCCAGCAAAAAGGGGGGTTTGTGAATTCACCCTAGTCAGCTTCGCTCGGTTTATCTCCATTTTCCCTACACCGCGGACTCTGGAAAAGGGCGAGAATGAAAGAAGCCGCTAGCCATTTCTTGCAATGGAGCTTGCCACCAGGTTATTCGGTGTGATAATCGATCCGGAAAGTGTTGGTTCCAAGAGGGTGTGGCAGGTGCGGTTGTTGTGCTAACTTGAAAGAGGCGACAGAACTCTACCTGGAAGAGTTTCCTGTACCTGAAGTTGCTAAGCCGTTAATGACTGTTTTTGAGGCGAGAGTGCATGTTTGAAAGACACAAGGAGCCAGATTCGGGCTCGTTGATAATGAAGACCGGCCCGACATCTGGCTCTTGATCTTTTTCAGGGCGCGGCACGCAGGGAAAGGCGATGTCTAAAACTTGTGTAGTGCCTAAAATTCGTATGAGTAGTACACGGCGATGCCTTTCTGCCTGGCGTAGTCCTCCACGTCCGCCGTCAGTTTATTTCCTAATTTCTTCCTTAATTTTTGTTCTTACCCTTTCGCTAAAGCGGAACCCATTCTGTTCCAAGCTATCGAGGATTGGGTCAATAGCAGGCAATAACCCCTTTTTTACACCAAGCGCTACAACGCCCAAGGTACCCATAATCCTTAAGCCCAAATTTCTGGCGATGCGTCGGGCTTTTTTCTCATCAACTAAAAGATAATCCGCCTTAACTTCCTTGGCTAAAACGATGGCTTCCGCTTCTCCCTGATCAAGGTCGGTTCTAAGTAAGGAAACCGCCAGAGCATTTTGTACTTGGAGGTTTTCGATCCAGGTAGCTTCTCTGACTTCTTTCACACCGGGAAGGTCAGCCCCCTGTAATACCACTTCATTGTATACACCTTGAGGAATAATAATTCGTCCGAATACGGCATGCAGGAGGTTTACTTGCTTAATCCGGGCCAAAGCAATAAGTGGTGTCGAGTTAGAGACCACTTTCATTTTGCAAAAACTCCTCAACGTTCGCCAAGTCTTCCTCCAGCTCGTCGAGATCATAGTTGAGAGGAATGTTATGTGCGGCCAAGAAATCGAGGAATTCTTGTTTGGAAACGTTGGCTAGTTCCGCCGCCTTGCCCAGGGATAAACTCCCGTCTACGTAAAAGGTTGCCGCCAGCCTCTTCAAGGCCTCCATTTTTACCCGTTGAGCCGATTCCCGGCCTTTGATAAACAGTTCTTTTGGCAACTCGAGTTCAATCCTTATAGTTTGGTCCGGCATTTTGTCGCCTCCCGGTAATGTACCGGCGGCAGATTCGAAGCGGCTTACCCACCGGTGTCGGTTCCACCGGAGGGCAAGCGGCTTCAGGGGCGTGGCCTCCGCCCCGTGCCCCTTCGAGGAGCCCTGAAGGAGTATTTCTAAAGCCGCGTTGGCGTCTGCGTGCCAGACGCGGCCGCACTCCTCGCACACTACCTTGTGTCGGACGGGGCGCTTAACTGGAGATCCGCACACGGCACACGTGGAGGAGGTGCCGCGCGGCTCAAGCATTTCGACTCTTATCCCGTGCCTCGAGCAGGCGGCTTCGATGATGTTCCTGAGCATCCTGAAAGCCCAGAAGTTGTGAACCAAGAGGTTCCTCGGCCCGAAGTCCAT
>LGFL01000100.1 GCA_001508855.1 Thermoanaerobacterales bacterium 50_218 | reverse complement strand
CTCCTGATCTCTTCCACCGCCTCTTCCCGAGAAACAGCCCTCCTGTAAGGCCTCCCAGTAGTCATCACCTCATAAGCATCAGCAATGGCCAAGATCCGGGAAAGCAGAGGTATCTCCTCACCCTTAAGCCCTTGCGGATACCCCTTCCCATCCCAGCGCTCGTGATGATAAAGAATTGCCTCAGCTATAGGCGCCAACTCGTACGAAGACTGAGCAATCCGGTAGCCCGCTTCTACATGTCTTTTAACAATTTTCCACTCTTCAGGAGTCAACGGCCCCTCTTTGTTGAGAATCTCCCTGGGAACAGTGACTTTTCCGATATCATGGAGTCGGGCAAGGAGTTCCAGCTCTTCTAATTCTCTTTCTGAAAGGCCAATGGCCTCCCCAATCTTCCGCGAAATCTTCTGAACGCGCTTTGCGTGCTCTCTGGTTTCTTGCGTAACTTCCCACAATGTCTGCTCGAGGGAAGAGATAATGGCATGGTGTTGGCTCTTGCTTTCGAAGAGCTTTCTCTGGTAAACCCAGTCTTCAGCAATTCTAATCACCTCATCAATTTTTTTCTCTGGACTGCTCTTGGTGGCATATCCTAGACTGATTGACGGCTTTATCGGGTCTGCTTCTGCCCTTTGAAAAGAAGCCTCAATCCGCTTGGTGATGCTTTTTGCTTCTTCGAGAGAGGTTTGAGGAAGGAGAATGATAAATTCGTCTCCACCCCAGCGGGCGACAATGTCCTCCTTGCGGCAGCAGCTTTTGATGAGCTCAGCCGCTTTCCTGAGCAATTCGTCTGCCACCTGATGGCCAAAGGCATCATTAACCAGCTTTAAACCGTTGAGGTCACCGATAATAATGCTTAACGGCAACTGCCGGGGCACATCGAGCCTCTTCAGTTCCTCCTCAAAGAAAGCTCGATTATAGAGGCCTGTCAGAGAGTCGTGGAAGCTGAGGTAACGGATGCGCTCTTCAGCCTTTTTGCGATCAGTAATGTCACGGTGGGTGACGACAACACCTGCGGTCTCTTTTTCAGGAACATCGATGGGATGAGAGCACACCCAGTAGATCCTACCATCAGGTGCTGTAATCTCTTTTTCCTCTACCTGCCCGCTCTGGAAGGTTTTTTGAACAGGGCAATCTTTGCAAGGATTTTTTTTCGAGAACATTACCTCAAAACAGGTTCTGTTAACTAGTTCCTCCTCCGTTTTGTTCTGCAACGCAGGGTGGATGCGGTTTGCCCAGACGATCTTCATCTCCCTGTCAAGGTAAAAAATTGTATCAGATATGCTTTCCAGGATTACTTTCTTCTCGTATTCCGACCTCCTCAGGGCTTCTTCCATCTCTTTCCTCACGGTGATATCTCGAGCAATTCCCTCAATTGCTATCAACTTGCCCTGGTCGTCGTAGATGGGTACATTTGTCTGCTCTGTGAAGACAATTCTTCCATCTGCTCCGATCCAGCGCAGGGCAAGGTGTTTTTGAAAAAGGGAAGGATCCCCTGCCATAAGCTTTTCTAGAAGGGAGCGGTCCTCAGGGTGGATGATTTTGAACAAGAAATCAGGGTCAGCATAATGGTCCTCAGGTGAATAGCCACTAATGGCTTTTGTCGCCGGGTTGACATACTCAAAACCTGGTTCAGGTAGCAACCTGTAGCGGAAAACAATATCTCGCGCATTTTCCGCAATTAAGCGAAAGCGCTGCTCGCTCTCCTGAAGCGCTCTTTCCCTTTTTCTCCGCTCACTGATATCCCTGAAGACGAGAACTGCTCCTAAAAGTCTTTTCTCTTCGCTCAGTATCGGAGTGCAGGTGTATTCTATAGGCAACTCTTCCCCTTTTCGATTGACCAGCAAGAAGTCGTTGCTTTTATGGTGTGACTTTTTGCTTTCAAGAACACCCCTTACAATGTTTTCTAGAGGCTGCCGTGATTTCTCATCGATGATCCGAAAAACCTTACCAATGGGAACCCCGTGGACTTCACTGTTATCCCATCCAGTCAACCTTTCAGCAGCAGGGTTCATAAAAGTGACCTTTTCAAAGGCATCAGTAGCGATTACGGCATCCCCGATGCTCTGAAGCAAAGCTTCTAGCCATCGATTACCTTCCCGAAGTGCCTCCTTGATTTTTTCCTCCTCGGTCACATCTACACCTGTGCTGACCATATAAGAAACAAAACCGTTTTCAGCAGGGACGATCGTGCAAGACCACAGAATGCTCCGAAGTTCCCCCTGTTTAGTAACCCAGTACTTCTTGCCCCTCCAGGGAGTCTTCTTGGTTTTTACCGAATCAAAAACTTTCTTTGCTTCTTCTTTTTCTTCCGGAATGAAAAGTGTTTCCCAGAATAGGTGACCTATGACCTCGTGTGCCCGGTAGCCTGTTAGCTTTTCACAAGCAGGGTTGAAGAAGACGATCCTACCCTCACTGTCGTAAACAACAATAAGGGCATCAGTGACTTCTAAAATGGCAGCATTTACAGGGTCTGGCAAGGCACTGGGGGTCGGCGATATTTTCAAAATTACTCCCCCTTTTACCTCATTGCTGCTGAGGTAAAGAAAAATAAGCTTAAGGAATGGACATTAGGCCCTAAATCTTACATAAAAATAGGACTTTTGCTGCCCACAATGCCACCTTCTTCATTCGCCACAAACTGAAAATTTCCTGCAGAATCAATAAAATCTGGATGATTCCTCTCAATCGCAAAAATTAAAAAAGGAGCCACAGGGCTCCCAAAAGTGTCTCAAGCTCACTTCTGATACGCTTTTCATGTTCTCGGCTCTGGTGTAGACTTTCCAAGAAGCTTCTATGAAGCCTTATCGCTATTGATGACCGCGAGAAAGACCTCGACGAGGTGAGGGTCGAACTGGGTTCCCGCATTCCTCCTGATCTCTTCCACCGCCTCTTCCCGAGAAACAGCCCTCC
>LGFL01000006.1 GCA_001508855.1 Thermoanaerobacterales bacterium 50_218 | reverse complement strand
ATCAGGATCAGGATCAAGAAGATCGCAAATACCCTCTGGTCGCAGTAACTGCCCCCAGCAATCGCTTCTGTCATCACCAATACCCCCCTTCTCGGTCTTTAACACTTGGAGCAGAAAGTTTCTTTTACACAATATGTCAAGACCTGAAAAGGTGTTCCTTAACCCCAGACCCCCTTGAGCTGGGGAAGCGCTTCCAGAGCAGCAACACGTCCTGCATCGAGGAGCTGCGGAATGTGCTCAAAATCCCCCAGGCCAGCACCAGGAGCAAATGGTGTGATTACCAGGTCTGCATCCTGCAAAGCCTTTTCTGTTCCCACTCCGGTAATGATCCCCAGGCTCCGGAGGATCACCTGAACAATGCTTCCAGGCTGAGCAGGCCCTGGCTTACTTAACAAGCGCACAGCTAATACAACATCAGCACCAAGGAGCCGTGCCAAAGGTGCAGGGACCATTTCTACGAGCCCCCCGTCGGCGAGAAGAAAGCCTTTGTAGGGAACCGGCTCAAAGACACCAGGGATGGCAGCACTTGCACGGACTGCTAATCCAAAAGGAGCGTTCCTGATCAACGATATCCCTTGACACGGCCTTAACAGAGAACTGTTGGTAAAAACGACCTTCCTCCCGGTAATCAGGTCAGTTGCCACCAAACCCACGGGCAGCATTTCTGAAGAGATCCTTTTCTTTCCGGCCTTCTTTTCCACATAGTGCCCCATCCTGGTACTGCTCAGAAGACCACGCGGCAGAATCCGGAAAAAGCGGGCAAGGTCAAAAAAGGTCTGGAGCAATAGAAGCAAAAAGGTAAACGGAGAAAAGTTCCAGGTATAAAGGTCCTGTTTGCGGATCTCTAGTGCCAGTTTCCGCATCTGTGAAGGAGACACTCCGGCAGCGTAAAGAGCAGCAACCAGGCCTCCGACACTGGTTCCAGTAACCACCGAGGGTTTAATTCCATTCTCTTCGAGGACTTCGAGGACACCAATATGGGAGGCACCCAGAATCCCTCCGCCTCCGAGAGCCAGTCCCAGTTTCTTTCTCCCCATGCTCATACCAGATCAACACCCAGTTTCTCGAGAACTGTTTGAATGGGGTTAAAGACAGAATAATCAGTAGAGCCTGCAAAAAGGAGGCCCACAGCCCGGTTTTCCTCATCGAGCACGAGGGAACCGCTGTCACCAGGCGCAGACTTGAGATCAGCCACAACCTGCTCCTGAAAACGAGCGGCATCGTTTCCCATCCCCATTGTCACATTCAAAACAACCCGAATTGCGGTAATTTTTCCGATGGTGAGTCCACTTGTGCGCCCGCTTTTCTTGACCACAAGTCCGGGTTCTGGCTCCCTGATTCCAGCAACCCTCCCGATCTCCAGGATTTCCGGGGTGATCAGGTCAGGTTCCAGGGGCCTGGCAACCGCGCAGTCAACTAAATTGACCCTTCCCCTCTTCTCCAGGCGCAGGTAGTAGTTCGGGCGAAATGCCTGGATCACTGTATTGGCAGCCCTTAACCCGAAAGTGGCTACTTTGCACTCAGCGTCCCCAGTGTACCTGTAGACTGGGATAAAGCCAGCCAGGTTGCCGATAACATCATCATCAGAGCCACCATCATAACTTCCCGGTTGGTAAACCGGGTCCCCTATTTGGGCACGACCATCATTTCCATCAGTAGTATTGGCAAGAATGTGGTTATTGGAAAGGATCATGATTTCTCCTGTTTTTCTATCTTTGACAACAGCACCGAAAGTTCCGGCAGTCACCCGATAGTGACCGATACTCACACCTGGAGGAGCAGGCCGCACCTTCCCTGTCCTCCCTAAAAAGCGCACTTCACCGATCTCGACGACATCTGTAGGAACCCCTGCAATCCTCCTGGGCACCAGTTGATCGATCCTCAGGGCTTCAGCAGGGAGCTTTTTCTCCACGAAAAAAATAACGGCCAGCTCGTCCGTTTCCCGCTGGCCTTTTTTCTTGTATCCTATCCCTACACCGATGACATTGGGCAAACCCGTGTAACGCCTTTTGGCAATATTCAGGGACCGAAAAAGTTTTCGCACCATCTTTCCCTCCCTATCCTGGCTGCTTCAGTCCAGTATATTCAGGAAGGAGTGTTTTTGCTACCTTCGTCGTTCGGGACTCCCACCCACAAGGCCAAGCCCACGCCGGGCACGCAAAAAAGAAACACCCTTCAGATATCTTCTGAAGGGTGTGCAATGTTCGAAGGCGAAGTTCAAGAGATTAGTCCTTTACCGGCTTAATTCTGATGTCACCGCTTTCACAGCAAACAGTAAGCTCTACGGTTTTCGTGAGAACATCAGTGTAGCTGAAGGAAACCCGTCTTTGTGCTCTTTTCTCATCTATTTTAATCACGAAAATGTTGGGATAGGTGCGTTCGAGAATTCCTTCCCTTTCAACAACCTTATTCCTACCTTTGTGGGAGCGCAGCTTGACTCTCGTCCCCACAAATGCCTCCAGGTCCTGCCGGATTTCTGCAAGCGCCTGCTTGGTTGCCATAATCTATCACCTTCTCCACACAATTCTGGGCATTTCCCCAAAAATTATTCATTGTATTATACCAAGCTGCAAAGCTGTTGTCAAGAAAAATTGCCAAAAAATGTGAGCGCCCTGCTTGCAACCAGAGCACTCCAAGCATTAGGCGCTTTTAAGGAATTGAACAAGAAGTACTGCCATCACCTGCTGAAACTCCCGCGCTTTCAATAAGTTCACAAATAGGGCAGGATCAGCGGCAAGGTCCGACTGCTGCAGAGAGCCATCACTAGAAGCTTCCTTCTGAAGGTTCTGCCGCGCAAGCTCAACAACTTGTTCTAAAGCATTTGCTGCTTCCTGAATATATCCCGCCCAATCACCAACCTGTTTTAGTACTAAGGAAACACTCCCGCTTTCGAGGGCATTGCGGACTCTTTCTTTTCCCTGCAAAACCAATCCTTCTTGATTTCCTCCCACTACTAAATAGCTCTCTTCCCTCAATCCCCACTCCCCCCAAACGATTACTCAGCCCCTTTATTATATGAAGGTGCCCTCGAAAATGCTGCAAAACTAGCCCCTGGAAAACCATCTAATTCATAACAAAAATTGGTTCAGTAGCGGAAAGGTGGAAGACCGAGCCGGAACTTGCCTTTTGTTTGAATACCTCCCATCCCTCTGGGCCCGGTTACTGTATACTCGAGGACACCAGAAAGAGATATTTTTTCATAAATTGAGGTATAAGAAATCTTTTCAGCAATAAACACCGGATCAAGAACATGAATCATCACCCTGTCGGGAGAACTGGCAAAATTTGCTCCGGCCTCGATTAAAGCCTCATAGTAAGACTGGCAACCCCCGGCAATGATCACCAAAGCATCCCGGTCCGGCTCATACTGGCGGGCACGCTTGATCGCTTCCAGAAAGTACTCGGAGTGACGGTAACTCCTGAGATCTCGGTAATCGCGGGCTCCTTTATAAATGCCGTCGTGGCCCGTGAGCACGAGGATATCTGGTCTCTGTTCTTTCAAGTACTTGCAGACAAGAGTCGGTTGCTCTTTTTCAGGAACATAGAAAACCTGTGAAGGGACGTTCAACTGAAGGTAGGTGCGCAGACAAACCTCCCGGTATTCCTGGTCACCATCAAAGTGCAGCACCCAGCCGGGAAACTCGAAAAAATCCACCTCCACTCCTTCGTTTTTCGCTCGCATCAGGGTGCGCTGCCTCGTCCGTGATTGGTGTTCAAGCATTTGCCGCAGAAAAGCAGAACGCTTTTTGGCAAATTCCCTCCTGAGAACACTGACCTCAGCAGGTTTTTTTTTGACCAGGTCATCAACAGGAGCATCAGCATAAAGGCGCACAAAAAGGCCGCGGAGCATTGCCCATTTCTTTCCACCCCGGTCTTGGATTTCTTCAACACGAAAATTGATGTCATTTTGGTAAGATTTGCGAGCAACAATATCCCCAACCTGGATTTCTGACATCAGAGCCACCTTCTTTACCATATATTCCCTGTGAGATCATATGCTCTCTCGAGGAAAAAAGTGCAATTTACCAAAAACAAAAACCCCCTGAATTTTTAGGGGGTGACCAGAACCCGCCGTGGCTCAAATCTTGCTCATTCGCTATTTTGTGTACTTATCTGCCACTTTGGAGGCCCCACAGGATTCTGGCTTGATCTTGGCATCAAACCCACTACCCACAATCATCCCGACCACATCTCTGATCAGTTCTTTTGTCTCTCCATTGGGACCGATATCTAAGTGGATCTCAATATCGAGGTCAGAAAAACCCCTCTCTGCAAGGCTCTGGGTGAGTTTGCTGGCAAGTTCCAGGCTGAGGGCTGCCTCATAGAAGATCCTTTGCTGGAGGTTCTCGATTTTCTGGCGAACCCTCCGGGAGTAATAATAGCGCGCCCCTTTCCCCACCCGGTGGGCGATCAACGCAGTAACAAAATGGGTTTCCTCCCGAAGGTGAGAATCGGTTCCAATGATGATCTTGTAGGAAAAATCAGGGTCACTGGTGATGTAGTCGAGCAGATCTGTGACCACTTCCTCCCAGTTCATTCTGCCTTTTGTTGGACTGATGAAATGCACTGTTCCTACCTCCTTTTCGCCGGGCAGGCGAGGGCATTGGCGATGGCAGCAAACTCAGCCAGACTCAAGCTTTCTCCCCGACGAGAAGGCTCAATTCCAGAGTTCTGGAAAACCTCCTCGGTCACACCTGCTTCCAGAAGACCACCCTCCAGCAAAGCATTCCGCAAAGTCTTCCGCCTGTAGCGAAAAGCCGCCCTCACCACCTGGAAGAACACCGACTCATCCACCTCGACCGGGGGCTGGGAACGTTTGCGCAACCTGACTACGGCCGAGGATACCTGTGGCGGGGGATAAAAAGCATCCCTGGATACAGTAAAAAGAAGCTCTGGTTCTGCGTAATACTGAACAACAACTGAAAGTGAACCATAATTTTTCCCTCCAGGACGAGCCACAAGACGCTCAGCCACTTCTCGCTGTAACATGAAGACAAAAAGCTCTGCTCGGAAGTTTCCCTCGAGTAAACGCAATAAGAGAGGGCTCGACAGGTAGTAAGGGAGGTTACCAAGAACCTTGTAAGGTTTCAGAGAGTCTGAAGAAAACCCTGCAGCCAGTTCGTCAAAATCTACTTCAAGTGCATTCCCTGGGATCAAGCGCACGTTATCGAATTCACAAAGAATTTCCTCGAGAACTGGAAAAAGCTGTTGATCCAGCTCGATTCCGATCACCAGGCCGGCGCGGCGGGCACAAGCAGTTGTGAGGATACCCAATCCAGGACCAATTTCTACAACCACATCATCCTTGTCGATCTCGGCGGCATCCACGATCTTTTCTACAATACCCGATTTCCATAAAAAATGCTGCCCGAGGCTTTTCTTGGGGCGCAATCCATACCGCTCGAGAAGAACCCGCAGGGCGGTGGGTGTCAATCCCTTGGTCATCAATTGTACCTCCAGGCTCTATTATACACTATAAAAACCACCCCTTGCAGGGTGGTTCCGCTTTATTCCAGGATGTACACCTTTACCCTCCTCCGCCCCCACTTGCGGCAGGTGGCCTCAGATTCAAAGAAAACATCGATCCTATTCCCTCTGATCGAACTTCCTACATCAAGAGCTCTCGCAAAACCATACCCCTCGATGTAAAGCCTGCTACCCAGAGGAATCACCCTGGGGTCAACTGCAACAATTCCCCGCTGCACCCGGTGGCCTGTTGCTGTGTACTTCCCTACCGAGGGACCATAGGCTGTAGCCACAACTTCGATCATCTGGCGAAACTTGAAGGTTTGACCACCCCGGGAAATGGTGTCGAGGGTCCCGTAAGCCACAACCTTGCTTTTTGGAGGGCGCACCACGCGGTCTTGGATAACCACCCTTTTAATTTCCTTTCCATCAGCATACACCACCTTAACGACCCTTTCCCCCTCTCCGGGTTCCCCAGAGTTGAGCACCCGGCTACATCCCCGCTCAAGCGAAGGGTCAGGCCTTCTCTCAACAGGAGCTGGAAGGAAATACTTCTCAGTAACAATCTCTTCAGTCACCCTGGTTACCTTAACCAGGGCATCCTCTCTCAGAAACCTGTCGAGAGGCGGATCAACCTGATCCTGCCTCCCAAGGTGAATACCTGCCATTTCCAAAACCTTTTGCACTGAAGTTGGTTGGGTAAAAACAACGCGTTTCTCCCCATCGACTTGGATCTCTACCTTCAGGGCACGGTGGACGACGATCTCCAGGCCATTCCTGACCAGAAACCCACGAGATGGCTCTACCACATCAGCAGGCTGTAGGACAACTCCTGCCTCCTGGAGAACCGAACCGACGAGGTGCTGCAAGGTTTGGTGGCGAATGACCTTGCCATCAACCTTAATCACGACCTCCTGCTTGGCACAAGCAAGAGACACCAAGGCCATTGCTCCTGCTAGACAGGAAGCAAAAACCAGCTGGACCCACCGCTTATTCGTCGATACCACAAGTCTTCACCCTTTTCCAGTCTTCCCAAGCCAAAAAACAACATCCAGGAAAATCGCTTTGAAAAACTAAACATGCTCAACAATGAATTTAGACTTCTACATCATCCTCTTTTTCTCCTTCTTCTTAGCCATTCCTCAGGTTCACGAAAATCTCTACCCCAGTAAACCAATAAGGACTCCTTTCAATCAGCCATCCCTGGTCTAATCCTACTCAAGAATATAAACCTTGACCTTGCGTTTCCCCCATTGAAAGCACTCCTCGGCGGTTTTGAAAAACACGTCAACGCGGTTTCCCTTAATCAACCCCCCGGTGTCAACCGCCACTGCGGGGCCATATCCTTCGATGTAAAGCCTGGAGCCAAGGGGAATTACCTCGGGGTCAACTGCCACTCCACCCACATAAGGCCAGACACCACTGGCAGTCGGATTACCTGTATAGGTGTAGGCTGTGGCCACCATTGTCATTACCTGGCGCACCTTTCTACCATCAAACCTGCTGGAAGCCGCTGGTTGCAAAGCCACTTGAGAGCCCTGGCCAACCGCGATGATTCTGGGTTCAGGCTCCTGGATAACCTCTTCGCCAAGCTTCTCTCTTCTTATCTCCTTGCCGTTCTCGGTGACCACTCTAAACTTTTTCAGGAGCACCCCTGGCCTTCCCTGTGCCCGCACCTCAGCTTTTCCGGAAGGCAGGCTTTGGTCATAAATCCGGTGCACAGGAACAGGGATCGTTTCCTTTTCTGTAAGAATCCGAGTGCAAACTCGAATCACCCGAATCTCCGGGATCTCCCCTTCACCAGTAACGATTTTCGCCTCGGCGCGGTCCTTTTCCCCAAGCTCAACACCACTTTCTTCTAAGAGGTCTTCCACTGAGGGCAGAAAAGCCCGAGTGTAAAGGGTTGTCCCATCGACGACAATTTTTACAGGTGTTTCCTGAAAAACCTGCAGGAAAAAACCCCTTCCTTTAACATAACCAAGCCCGAGCTGAACCGAGCGAGAAGACTCAGAAAACACCTTGTTCTCGAAAAAATCTTTCCATAGATTCCCAAAAGCGGGAAGGGGATAACCGTTTGCCTGGACAAGGCCACACCCGCTGAAAACCAGAACAACCAGAAGAGACACTAAGAGGATGTACCGGAATTTCCTTCTTTTTGGCAATAAAAACCCCTCCTTTCCAGGTCGGGCCTTTTCACCATTATTTCCCAATAAAGCCCTGCTTATACCTGAAAAGAAGGGTTCCCGCTAATCTCAAACAGAAGGCAACCCGAAAAAGCGCCTCGCATTTTCTGTCGTGGTAGCAGCTACTTCCTCAAGGGAAACTCCTTTAATCCTGGCAACAGCCTCGGCGATTGCAGGGAGATAACCAGGCTCATTACGCTTTCCCCGCCAGGGCTGGGGAGCCAGATAAGGGCAATCGGTCTCCAGAAGCAAGCGCTCAAGGGGAAAAGACTTGACCACATCTTCCAGTTTTTTCGCTTTCGGAAAAGTAACCGGCCCTGCGATTGAAATGTAGTAGCCTCTTACCAGGCATTCCTCTGCCATCTGCAGGTCTCCGGAAAAGCAGTGAATAACGACACCAGGTGCCTCAGGGAACTCTTTCAAGATCCTTAAGACGTCTTGATGAGCTTCACGATCATGAATGATCACCGGAAGCTGCAGCTCACAAGCAAGCTCGAGCTGCTTGCGGAACACCTTTTCCTGAACCTGGGGGGGAGAAAGGTTACGGTAAAAATCGAGCCCGATTTCTCCTATAGCAACCACCTTCTCCATCCCCGCAAGGATCCGCAGAGCGTCCCAGGCGCGCTCAGTAACCTGGGCAGCATCATGGGGGTGAACTCCGATAGCAGCATAAAGGCATTCGTATTCCTCGGCAAGGGCTACCGCCCGCCGCGAGGAAGTGATCTCGTACCCGACACAGATGATTTTCTCCAAACCTGCATCCTGCGCCCTGGCGATGACCTCAAAGCGATCCTCATCATATTCAGGATCAGTGAGGTGGGCATGGGTATCAATGAGAGAAAGCTGCTTTGCTTTTTCCATGCTTTTTAAGCTCCTTTGAAGATCCTCACAGATTCCAAACAGTTTAGCGGACAGGTGTCCCTGCTGGCAGGTCTTTGTCTACAGTGAGCACACCTGTTTCTCCCTCACCCACTGCTGCCAGAATCATCCCCTGGGAAGTGATCCCCCTGATTTTCGCAGGAGACAGGTTGGCGATCAAAACAACTTTCTTCCCGATAATCTCCTCGGGCTTGTAAAACTGGGCGATCCCAGCAACAACTGTGCGTTCTTCTCCACCAAGGTCGACCTCCAGTTGCAGCAAACGGTCAGCTCCTTTGACCTTTTCCGCTTTCTTCACAAGAGCAACCCTAAGGTCAATCTTAGCAAAATCATCAATGGAAATCTGGGGTTTGAGAGCAGGGACCTTCTCAGGGGCAAGATGGCTAGAAGCAGGTGTCTCTGCTTGCGTCCCTGCAGCCTGATTGCCAGCAACTTCCAAGACCTTCTCCCGCTGAACGCGCGGAAAGAGCCCTGGTCCCCGCTTCACTCGCAAACCTGGAGGCAACTGTCCCCAATTCTCAGTGCTCTCCCAGGTGTGCAACTCCTGCTGATCTTGAATCCCTAATTGCTCCCAGACCTTTCCCGGAAATACAGGCATAAAGGGAGTGCACCAGATGGTCAGAATCCGGACCACTTCACTCAGGTTGTAGAGCACAGTTGCCAGGCGCGGTTTTCCTGCCGGGTCACGCACCAGGTTCCAGGGTGTGGTTTCATCCACATATCGGTTTGCCCTGTGTACAAGTCTCCAGATGGCAGCAAGTGCACCACTGAAGTCAAACCGCTCCAGTTGGCGCTCCAGTTCCTTTTTCGTCTCCCTGACAACATTGACCAAATCAGAGTCTACAGCTTCGGAAACTCCTGGCTCGGGAAGCACTCCACCCCAGTACTTCTCCAGCATCCCGAAGGTGCGACTGATCAGATTGCCCAGGTCATTGGCCAGGTCGTTGTTGATCCTTTCCACAAGACTTTCCTCACTATAGTAGCCATCACCACCGTAAGGCAGTTCTCTCAAAAGGTAGTAACGCACGGCATCGACACCATAGCGCTCAATGAGAACCAAGGGATCAACAACATTGCCAAATGACTTGGACATCTTTCCCCCTTCCAACAAGAGCCAGCCGTGCCCGAAAACCTGGGAGGGCAATGGAAGGCCTGCCGCCATCAGGATGATCGGCCAGATCACTGTGTGAAAGCGGACAATATCCTTACCCACAAGGTGGTGGGCGTGTGGCCAGTAGTGCTCAAAGCGGGGGTCGCCTTCATGCCAGCCGAGAGCAGAGATGTAGTTGATCAGGGCATCAAACCAGACATAAACCACATGACCAGAATCGAAGGGCACAGGAACTCCCCACTTGAACGTAGTTCTGGAAACGCAGAGGTCTTCGAGTCCACCTTTGATGAAGTTGATCATTTCATTGCGCCTGGAGACAGGCTGGATGAACTCTGGGTGTTCTTCAATATACTGGAGGAGCCGATCCTGGTATTTGGAAAGACGGAAAAAGTAGCTTTCCTCTTTCAGAAGCTCTACCGGACGCCCGCAATCAGGACAATTGCCATCAACAAGCTGGCGCTCCAGCCAGAAGGTCTCACAAGGTGTGCAGTACCAGCCTTCATAAGTCGACTTGTAAATATCGCCCTGATCATAAAGCTTCTGGAACAGGGCCTGCACTGCAGCCTGATGACGAGGTTCTGTCGTTCTGATGAAATCATTGTAGGAAATGTGCAACTTTTCCCACAGGTGTTTGAAACCTGCAACGATCTTGTCAACATACGCCTGTGGCTCCATTCCCTTTTCCCGTGCCTTGCGCTCGATCTTCTGTCCGTGCTCATCAGAACCTGTGAGGAAAAAAACATCATAACCCTTCATCCGCTTGTAGCGAGCAAGGCAATCAGCAGCCACAGTGGTGTAGGCGTGGCCGATGTGGAGGTTATCACTGGGATAATAGATCGGAGTCGTGATGTAAAAAACCTTCGCACTCATTTCCTCGCCCTAGCTGGCTCCGCTCCTTTCGCAGGATTAAATTTTCTCAAGGTTTTATTATACCACAGGAAAAAAAATAATAAGCTTGGACAAGATAAAAAATTTTAACAGAGGTTGACTTATCCTGGAAGACCTGGTATGCTTTTGGCTGGCGAATATTGTCGAATTAAACCTAAGGAGGGAGAGGAGCATGAAGTCGACAGGTGTTGTCCGCAAAGTGGACGAGCTCGGGAGGGTAGTCATTCCCATCGAACTACGGAGGACCTTAGGAATCGCCGAAAAAGACGCTCTGGAGATCTATGTTGACAAAGAAAAAATCATTCTCAAAAAGTACGAGCCTGCCTGTATCTTCTGCGGTAACGCTGATAACATCCACCACTTCCGGGGTAAAAACATTTGCGTGGATTGCGCCCGAGCTCTCGCCAAAGAAATCGCGCAACTCGAAACAGCAGAGGTCTCTTAAGGTTTCTCAGGTAACCCACACTCTTCGGAACCCCCGCCTCCCAGCAGACGGGGGTTTAATTTTTAGAAAAACCTTTTTTGTAAACCTTGTAGACCTCGCTTTTGGAAACGCCGAGAGCCTTTGCCACCGCCTTTAAAGCTGTTTGCACTTCTACCCCGGCCTTGACGAGAGCCTCAACAGCACTCACGACGGCCCCAGGATTCTGAAGGAGCACCTCCCCGTTTCTACCTCTTTCTTCAGAAAGGCCTTCAGTCACCAGGGTCAGTTCGCCGCGGGGAGGGTTCTCCGCAAAGTGGGCAATGACCTCGGCAAACGTCCCCCGTACTACCTCTTCAAACTGCTTGGTAAGCTCCCTGGCAACGGCAACCTTGCGCTCACCACCCCAAATTTCCCGAAAATCTTCGAGGGTTTCAGAAAGCCTGTGGGGCACCTCAAAGAAGACTCCGGTTCTGGGCTCTTCTTTGAGTTCTCTCAGAAGCTCCCGACGCGCTTTTTCCTGCCTTGGTAAAAAACCCTGAAAATAAAAAGGATAGGGAGAGAAACCAGAAACGACAAGGGCAGCAATCACTGCCGAGGGACCAGGAACAACCTCAACACGATAACCCTGCTCAAGAACCGCCTTAACTAAGAGGTAACCAGGATCAGCGACACCCGGCATTCCGGCATCTGTGACCAGGGCAATAGACTTACCCTTTTTGAGTTCAGACAACAAGAACGGGATTTTCTGCTTCTGATTGAATTCATAAAAGCTGGTAAGGGGTGTGGAAATGCCATAGTGAGCCAGAAGTTTACGAGTTCTTCTAGTATCCTCAGCAGCGATCAGGTCAACCTCTTTGAGTACCCGCAAGACCCTCAAGGTAATGTCCTCCAGATTGCCGAGGGGTGTCCCGCAGAGATAGAGAACCCCTCCCCTCCCAGAGGAATCATTACAGTTGTCCAGTTCCAAGCCCTTATTCCCCCTTGTGCTATTCCTTAAAAGTGTTGCTCTTCCTCTTCGACAACGATTTCTTCGTCTTCTTCCTCCAGAGCTTCGGCAACAAGGACCGACTCGAATTTCAGGCAACACATCAAACGCCCGCAGAGACCACTGATCTTAGTGGGATTTAGGGAAAGATTTTGGTCTTTGGCCATTCTAATGGAAACAGGTTCGAAATCTGTCAGCCAAGTACAGCAGCAGAGCTCTCTACCACAGGGGCCAAGTCCACCTACCATTTTGGCTTCATCGCGAACCCCTATCTGGCGTAGCTCGATCCGTGTCCTGAAAATTGACGCCAGGTCCTTCACCAGTTCGCGAAAATCGACTCTGCCCTCGGCAGTAAAGTAAAACAACAATTTCCCCTGGTCAAAAGTGTACTCAGCTTCTATCAATTTCATTGGAAGCCCATGTTCCGCAATTTTTTGCTGGCAGATGACGAAAGCATCTCTTGCTTTCCTCACATTTTCTTCAGCACGGGCGCAGTCTTCAAGAGTCGCTTTCCTGATTACTTCCTTCAGTGGGGCAACTGTTTCGGCAACAGGAACCTCACGGGGTCCAACGACAACCTTCCCAAACTCGATCCCCCGAGCGGTTTCCACAATCACGTGGTCTCCCGTCCGAAGCTGGAGATTACCTGGCTTAAAGTAATAAATTTTTCCCACAGGTCGGAACCTCACCCCGACCACAACAACCTTTTCCGAACTCCGTTCCTCTTCCATTCTTCTCTTCCCTTCTTCAAAGTTGGAGTTTCTGAAGCCTCTTCTGCACCTCAGTGAGAACAGTCACCAGAACGAGGGAAACTTGAAGGTTTTCCTCCAGGTAACGCCTGCCCTGCAAGAGAAGGTGGATACATTCGAGGACCTGCAAAAGGAGAACCCTCCACTTAGGATTATTCCCAACTTGGCGCTTCCGGGTATTGTAATATTGTTCCAGATGGCGGGAGAGAAACTCGAGCAATTTCTCGGCTTTCTGTCGTTCCTGTCCCAAAAGCCTGATCTCCCTCAATAGTTCAGCCCTTTTCCCTTTCCAGAGGAGTTGGTAAACGGAAGTGTAGTCACTTTTCGTTTCAGTAGCAGAAGTGCTTTCCCTAGAGGGCCCTCGAAAAGCGATCACCCGACACCGGGAAACGATCGTCGGCAAAAGGGTGCGGTCGTCTTCAGTAACCAGCACAAAGACGGTCTGTGGTAGTGGTTCCTCGAGAATTTTCAAGAGGCTGTTGGCAGCAGGAAGGGTAAGCCGTTCCGGGGCGATGATCATAAAAACCTGATTCCTGCCAGCAATTGGGCGAAACCCGAAAAATGGCTCCCATTCCCTTACTTGATCAATTTTCAGGGATGCTCGTCGAGCCTCGAGTAGGTGAAAATCTGGATGAACTTGCCGGGCAAAAGCGCGGCAGGAATAGCAAACCTGACACGGTTTCCCTTGCTGGAGATTGGTGCAGAGAAGAGCTTTTGCCAAAAAAAAGGCCTCTCTTTTTTTTTCCTCCAGATTTGACCCCAGAAACAGGTAAGCATGACTGAGCCGATTACTACGCAGATCCTGGATCAGTTGGTTTTCTGCAGGTTGTTCTCTGTCCATCAGGCAAACACCTGCCTCAAAAACATCCTCCCGGCTGGTTTCCTTCGAGGAAAGCCAACACATGTTTCCAGACCTTCTCCTGAACCTCTTCAGGAGATCCCGTGGCTGCAATCAGTTTGACCCGCTCTGGGGCCTCCCTGGCAAGCGAGAGATAGCCTTCCCGCACCCGCTGCCGGAAACTAAGCCCTTCTTGTTCCAAGCGGTCTTTCCCAGAACCTCGCTGGAGCGCCAGTCCAGGCTCAAGATCGAGAAGAATTGTCAAAAAACGGCCCAGACCTTGGAGGACAAAGCTGTTAATGAACCGCAGAAACTGGAGGTCGAGACCACGGCCGTAACCCTGATAAGCGATACTGGAATCAACAAAACGATCGCACAAGACTACCTTTCCTGCAGCCAGTGCCGGAAGAATTGCCTCCCTTACAAGTTGGGCCCGCGCCCCAGCATAGAGAAAGGCCTCGGCAACAGGACTCATCCCTTCGAAAGCAGGATCGAGGAGGAGTTGGCGAACAGCCTCGGAAAGAGGGGTCCCTCCTGGCTCTCTGGTAACCAAAACGGGATAACCCCTTTTTTGAAGCTTTTCAGCGGTTAATCGGACTTGAGTAGTTTTTCCAACACCATCGAGCCCCTCAAAACTAATTAACTTGCCTCGTTCTAACAATAATTACCACTCCTAGTCACACCACACCAGCCCTTACTTGGCACCCTGTTGCTCAGAAAAGTGATGGCAACAGAGCCTCAAGAACCACTGGCAAAGTTGCCAAGCTCAGGTATATATAACTTAGTCGGCCACAACCTGAATCGTCCCTCTTTCCTGGCCGGGCCAGGTTCCACCAGCCCTTTCCCAGGCAGTGAGGTATTCTAAAGCCTCGCGGGTGATCTCCTCCCCAGGAAAAATTACTGGAACACCTGGTGGATAAGGGGTTACTGCTTCAGCGGCAACCCTTCCCTCAGCACTGGAAACAGCGACCTCTTCCCTCGGGGCAAAGAAAGCCTCACGCGGTGTCAGCACCTGAGGAGACAAGGGAATGTTTTCTAGTTCGAGAAGAGGGTTTTCAAGCTTCCCCGAACCTTTCAGAGCCATTGCCAAATCTCGACAGGCTGCCAAAATTTTCTCCCTATAATCCAGATCAGGCGGGCTCAAGATCAACAAAACATTCTGGAAATCAGCCATCTCTACGAGAATTTGGCGTTCTTTCTGCAACCAAAAAGCTGCCTCGAAACCAGAAACTCCTAGCTCGCTTACATTGACGATCAAGCGAGCCGGATCAAAAGAAACAACCCCGGGAACCTCTCTCAGCTCTTCACCTGGCGCCATCAGCCCGGGTATCTGGGAAATTTTTTGGCGCAGTTCCAACCCGAATTCAGCAAGCTTTTCCCATTTCTCCTGCTCCTGGCTGCACTGGTAACGAGCAACATCAAGTGAAGCCAGAAGAAGATAAGAAGGACTGCTTGTCTGCACAATCCGCAGTGCCTGGCGCAATCTCCCAAGATCTGCAAAACCGCGACCACAATGGAGAAAAGCCGCTTGAGTAAACGCCCCCAGAACCTTGTGAGCTCCCTGGGCAACCATATCTGCTCCAGCCTGGAGCGAAGGAGTCGGAAAACGAGAACTGGCGCAAAAGTGCGCTCCGTGGGCCTCATCTACCAGAACCACGATCCCCCGGCTGTGGGCCAGATCAACCTGAGCCTGGATATCTCCAACAAGACCATAATAGTTAGGGTGGATCAGGAAAAGGGCTCTAGGCTGAACATCTGCCTCCAGGAGGGCCTTTTCGAGCACCGAGTTTTCAACCGCCCCGGGCAAACCCAACTCCGGATGAAAGCGAACCTGAAGATACACAGGACGCGCCCCGGAGAGGATCAGGCCGTGGACAACAGCCTGGTGACAGTACCGGGGAATAAACACGTAATCACCAGGTGAGCAGGAAGCCAGCAACATTGCCAGGATTCCCGAGGTTGTGCCATTGACCAGAAAAAAGCTCTTTTCAGCACCAAAATATGCTGCCGCGGCATCTGCAGCTTCTTTGATGATGCCCTGAGGCTCTTGGAGATTGTCAAGCCCCGGTAGTTCGGTAAGGTCGAGAGAAAAAACTTGCTCACCAAGCAAATTACGCCACTCTGGCCAGGCCCCACGCCCCTGTTTGTGACCTGGTGTATGAAAGCCAAGGTAACCTTGTGCATGATGAACAAGCAAACCTGCTAACAGGGGAGGCCATTTCTGCACTTCCCGTTCCCCTTCGCAGTTCCCAATGTCTCTCCAAAATATTTTATCACAGGCACTAGCCACGCCAAAGCTTTTTCAGCTTTTCCTGGAAGTAAGAATAGCTGGCTGCCCCAGCTTCTGTCTTCACGATTTTCTGCTCACACTTCGAGCAGATAAAACTTCCAGCGATCAAAATGCCGTCCCTGATTCCCCCAAACGGAACCTGTTCACAAATTACACACACAGGTAGAATTTTGGCAACCTGCTCACCCACGAATACCACCCGCTTAATTTTCCCTGTATTTATCTATTATACACAGTACCTCTTGTTTCCATCCTCAAAAAACATCAAACCGGGCCTTTTTCAGGGCCCGGTTAGGTCAAAACTCCTCCAGATCACTTTTCTTTGTCCACCCTGATGATGGCAATGGCGCAATCAGGACAGACCCGCTCACAGATCCCGCAGGCTTTGCAGAGTTCCGGGTCGGGAGTAACCGTCGGTGTCCCGTAAACCCCCAGCTTCTCAGACCAACTGAGCGCACCTTCAGGACACTTTTCCTTGCAAAGCCCACAGCCTTTGCAAAGCCCCGGAAATATGGCAAAGACCGCCTTCCCTTTGTTGACTTCGGTGGTGTATACCTTCTTCAGGTATGCCGGTGCTGCCGCAGTGCTCATCACTCCACCTCCATTCCTTCGACGAGTTTGATCCCTTCTTCGAGCGCCCGGAAGTTGAGCTCCTGCAGTTCCGGGCTCTTTTCGAACTTGTAGCCGAGCCTCTTTTCAATCGCTTCTTTGGCTTTTTCCAAGGAGACGACTTTCGTTGCTCCGATCACCGCACCCATGATCAAGACGTTGAAGACGCGGGGGTGGAGCTTCTTGTTGGCTACTTCCAGCGCCGGTATCGCCAGTATCTTACGGGCGTTCTTGGGAAGGTCTTCTTCTACCCCTTCTATCGAGGCATCGTAGACAAAAACTGTTTCGCTTCCCACGTGGACCTGGACGCGGCGGACAGCACGGTCGCTCAGAGCAACAACGATGTCACCTGTCTTGAACTTCGGGGCCGGGATCTTCTGGTCACTGATCTGGACGAAGGCGATCGATACCCCGCCCCGCTGCTCAATCCCAAAGTTGGGGATGTAAAGTGCTTCTTTGCCTTCAAGTTCCGCTGCTTCGGTGAGGATCTGGGCAACTGACTGCACTCCCTGACCGCCTTCTCCTGCAAGGGCGATTCTGGTGACTTTCCCCACCTTTAATCCTCCTTTCCTTCGGGGACTTTGAACTCCCCGAGGGGGAAGTACTTGGTCATCGTCTCTTCGATAAACTGCCACGTCTGGGCCGCGTTCGTCCTCCAGTTCGTCGGACAGGTGGACAGCGCTTCCACAAAGGAGAAGCCCCTGCCTGCCATCTGGTTCTCTAAGGCTTTTTTGATGTATTTCTTCAGTTGGGCGAATTTGGCGACACTGCCGCGGGCCGCATAGGCACCTTCTCTGGTGATCGCCGCCACCATCTCCGGCCCCAGCATCGGGTAGCCCGTCTCCTCGACATCACGGCCGTAAGGCGTGGTCTCCGTCTTCTGCCCAGGCATGGTCGTCGGGGCCATCTGGCCACCAGTCATGGCGTAGTTGGTGTTGTTGACTAAGATGCAGGTGATCTTTTCGTTCCTCGTGGCCGCGTTGACCAGGTGCTGGGAACCAATGGCGTAACCCCCTCCATCCCCCATGTAGGCGACCACGACGAGGTTAGGGTTCGCCCTCTTGATCCCCACCATCACCGGGGTCGTCCGTCCGTGATGGGTCTGCACTGTGTCGACGTTGAAAAAGTCCCAAGACAAAAGCGAGCAGCCGATGTCGCAACCGAAAACCACTCGGTCCTGGATCCCCAGTTCATCGATCGCCTGACCGAGCGCCTTCAACACCAGGCCGTGTCCACAACCGGGACAGAATTTGTGCGGCTTGGATTCAGGATTCCAGCTTTTGGGCATCTTCGGCAGGATCTCCACCATTTTTAGGCCTCCTTCCCGTCGAGCAGGGCAACGCATTTTTCTCGGACCTCTTCCGGGGTGATCCCTACTCCAGGCATGAACATGGTCTTGAGCGGGATGTCTGCTCCGTAGAGGTTCTCCCGGACCAACCTGTAAAGTTGGCCGTAGGCAGATTCAACAACGAGGATCTGTTTCGCTTTGCGGGCTGCTTCTTTGAGTTGTTCTTGGGGGAAAGGTCTTAAGGTGATCGGGCGGAAGTAGCCGACCTTGCGGCCCTCTTCGGCGAGTTCCTTTACCGCCATCGCCGCTGAGCGGTAGACCACTCCGTGGGCGATGACTAACAGCTCACTTTCTTCTGTGTTGAAAGATTCGTGCTCAACGAGTTCTGGAACTGCTTTCTCGTAGTCGGCAATGTCTTTGCTCAAGGCTTCGTATAGCTCTTCTTCGACACTGTAGGCGTTGCGCAGGTGGGCAGGCTTGCGGTCTACTCCAGGTGTCCCCGGTTTGCCGACAAAGGGCTCGGGCTCGACCATCTCCATCTTTTCGAAGGGGTCATAAATCACCAGCGATTCCCTCATCTTCGCCTGGTAGCCGTCTGCCAAGACGAAGGTGGGGAACCTGTACTTCCAGGCAGTGTTGAAGGCCTTGATGGTGTAGTCGAACAACTCCTGGTGCGAGGAGGTGGAGTAGACTACCCTTAAGCCCTCCCCGTTGCCCCCAAAACAGGTGAGGTTGACTTCCTGCTGGGAGTAAATCACCGTCGCTGTCGAAGGGCCGCCACGCTGCTGGATGACGGCAACCGTAGGGATACGCATCGCTTCCGCCATCGACATCGGCTCCTGCATGAGCACATTGCCGGGTCCTGCAGTCGCCGTGAAGGCCTTCTTGCCCGCCAACACCCCTCCAATCAGGGTGAAGCCTGCAGAAAGCTCGTCCTCAGTCTGGAGAAACTTCCTCCCGTACTTGGGAGCAAGGCGCGTCCAGTAGTGCATGATCTCGTTCTGGGGCGTGATCGGGTAGCCGAACATGACCTCAGCCCCAGCAGCAAGGGCAGCCCAGGCAACTACTTCGTTGCCGGTCATGAAGACCTTCTTTTCACCGGTGATCGGCTTGTCGTTCATCGCAAATACTACACCTCCTGTTTTAAATGAGTTTTACCAAAAGGCATGGGGCATAAACCGGTGGAGCACTCGAATCGGGTGACCAAGACAATCACGTTCACCCTTGAATCCAGCCAAATCATCCGCAACCGCGGTAGCGATTACAGGGATCCCCAGGACCTTTGCCGCTGCTGCCACAATACGGGCGCCTTCCTGAATAAACTCTAGGTCAGTCTGATTACCTAGATGGGAATTATTGATCAGGCCATCAACCCGACCCAATGTTTTCACATACTCGACAACCTCTTCAACCGTGGAATTAAAGGGTCTGGCGATGTTGATGACCGCATAGATCCTCAGGTCGGGATCTTCCCACGCCCCTTCGATAAGATTGAGGACCCTGACTCCACCTACCCCGTAGCCGACATCAAGAATGATATCCCCCTGGCGGCGGAGAACCCAACGCACTTCAGGTTTCAAGATATTACCCGTTTCCCCTAAACCAAAAGTCTGGCCCGTTTCCCATGCAAGAACATCGATTCCTAGTTCTTGCAATTCCTTTTTTATCGGCCTTAAAGTGTAAAAAGGCTCTACTAAATCGAGATCAACAAGAGTAACCTTCCTTCCTAACCGTGCCAAATCGAGAGCACGGTTGATCGCATTTTCGCTTTTCCCACTCGCATATTCACCAACATAAGCCTCGACTATCCGGGGTGGGAGTTTTTGATGGGACAGCACCTGTTCCACCTCAAACAAGAAAAGCAAAAATTGTGCCAGGGGGAACCGAAGATTGGTAAAAAAAGAAAAAGCCTCAATAAACTTTGGGGAAACAAGCTAAGTAAATTACCCCTTTGCCAACAGAGTATACATCTAAGAACTTGTGACCGTCAAGACTGATTTAAACCCAGCCCTCATCACCTGCTTCAGACGCTCCTGAGAATTTCTTCCCCAGGACAAAGATTCCGGCGAAGATCCAGTAGAAAATCGACAGAACAACTGCCCACCAGAGGGAACTCAAGTCTGGTTAAAGGGGACAACACCAAACCCACTCCTAAGACCACCAACCACCAGAGAAACACCCGCATTAGGTTCCCTCCCAGTCAGCTTCTCACACATCCCCAATTCCATTATTTGCTTCTTAATCTATACCAGAACCACCACTCAGTCAAGAAAAAAATACTTAAAAGCTGCCAAAAGCAAGATTCCAGGGAATCCCAGAAGACCGACTGTGAGAGCACTCCAGAAATTAATCCCGATTCCCCAGTTCCAATAAGCTGTTACCAAATTCAAAAGAAAGAGCAAAAAACCCCCTAAAAAAACTCGATACCCCAGCCTTAAGAGAATCTTGAGAGGAACCCAGAAAACCTGTCCCACCAAAAACAATAAAAAAAGACAAAAAAGAACCCCGAACACGACTCCTGTCACCATTCTCCCTCCCTGAAACCAGACTCTTGCATTTTCTTTCGCATCCTTTTCCAGAGGTAGATGTACTTTTTCTCAGCAGCCTTGAGGGAGTAAATGGCATAATCCACAAGATCGGGATCTTCTGCAAAATCAAAAAATCTCTTTGCTGCCAGCCACTCCTGATGCGCCTCGATGAGGAGCTTTTCTTCCCCGAGTTCTTCGTTTTTGTTGTCCTCTTGAAACAAACTACCCCAACGACGTAACCAAGACACCACCTGAGAAATAACAAACACCCCCTTCAGGGACCTTCCTCCATTTTGGCTCTGTTTTTAATCAGTATATGAAAAAAACAAAGAAAATTTCCCCTTCAGGAGGTGATATGGGTGTTTAAATCTCGCTTCTACCTAAAAATGCCCTGCTCAAGGTAGCGGTATCAGCAAACTCCAGTTCACCACCAACAGGAAGTCCATGAGCGATCCGGGTCACCTTGACCCCAAGTGGTTTCAAGAGTTGGGAAAGGTAAAGTGCTGTTGCCTCACCCTCTACACTGGGATTTAAGGCCAGGATCACTTCCTTAATCTGACCATCTTTAACGCGGTGGAGGAGTTCGGCAATCTTCAGGTCATCCGGCCCGATACCATCCATCGGGGAAAGAACACCGTGGAGGACATGGTAAAGACCACGATACTCCCTGGTGCGCTCAAGGGCAAACAAATCCCTCGGCCACTCGACGACACAGATCAGGGAGCGGTCGCGGGTTTCATCTTGACAGATGTGACAAGGGTCGACATCTGTGAGATTACCGCAAACAGAACAGAAGAAGACCTTCTCACGGGCATCTAAAATTGCCTGTGCCAGGGTCTCGGCCTCCTCAAGAGGAACATGGAGAAGGTGTAAGGCCAGACGCTGTGCAGTTTTTGGTCCGATCCCGGGCAGTTTCTGCAAACACTCGATCAAGAGAGCAAGAGGCTCAGGGTAAAGGTTCAATTCTCCATTCCTCCACTTCTCCAGAAGTCACTAAAAAAGCCCCGGGATCTTCAAGCCACCAGTGACCTTCCCCATTTCCTCGGCCACCATCTCGCGGGCCTTTCTCAAAGCTTCATTCACCGCAGCCAACAAGAGGTCCTCCAGAAGTTCGGGATCTTCAGGATCAATTGCTGCCGGGTCAACCTTGATCTCCACCAACTCCAATTGGCCGTTGGCGACCGCCCTGACTGCTCCGCCTCCAGCAGTAGTTTCTACAGTTTTGCCCGCAAGCTCTTCCTGAATACGGGCCATCTCTGCCTGAATCTTCTGAACCTGTTTAAGCATTTTCTGCATGTTTCCGAATCCCACCTAATCATCCTCCTCCTTTTCCTGAGAAACAATCTCACCTTTCAAGATAGCCAAAGCAGCACCGATTAGAGAGTCCCCGGAAGTGCGATCTTCTTCTCGTTTACTTTCTGTAATCTCTCTTTCTTCAGTTTGGGAGTTCTCCTTTTTGAGGATAACGCTCAGTTTCGAGGAACAACCGGCATTTTGCAATGCCTTCTGCAAAAAAGAACTGTTCTCCGGCTTTTGCAGATACTCGTACGCTATCGGTGGTGCTGCAATAATTATTCTACCTGATTCTACCCTTAATTCATACTGTGATAAAAACTGGCTCAAAAGAGGTTGTTTTTTGAGGAAATCTTCGACTACCATTTGAACATCTTTTCCCGACTTCGAGGACACGTCACCAGAAGGAAAATCTTTTTTTAAACCAGTGAGTTCCCCTGGCAGTTCCTCAGAAGGACGCAGTTTTACAACACGAGATGGCATCAAACTTTCTTTTTGGTCACCCGGTTCCACCTTTCCGTTCTCCCAAAAGAAACAGTCAGTAAGACGCAAAAGGTTAAGCTCCAAGATGAGATCCGGCCTATTGCTCACTTTCATCTCTGCATCAGCCTTTGCCAGAACCTTCAACAAAGGAATCAGGACTTTTCTCTTTTTATCGGACACCGCTTCCTGAAAAAGAAACTGGCGGGCGTAATCTGTGAGCTGGAAAAGAAATTCTCTCGGTTCGACTCCTCTGGAAAAACTATCTTCGAGGATCTTCAGAAGAGCAGCCACATCTCCTTCCATAACCGCCGAAATGACTGCTTCTAGAATATCGTCTCCCGGTGACCCAATGAGAACTTCCACATCCCTTTTAGTGATCTTGTTTCCAGCAAAACTGGCAGCCTGGTCAAGGAGACCAAGAGCATCACGAAGAGCTCCACCGGCGTGTCTGCTCAAAATCTCGAGCGCCTCTGGCTCCACCTCCCAGCCTTTCTGGTGAGCGACTTTTTTCAGGTGAGCAGCAATCACTTCTCTTCCGAGGGGCCTAAAGTCGAAGCGCTGGCACCGGGAAAGGATCGTCGGTGGGACCTTATGCGCCTCCGTTGTCGCCAGAATAAAAATGGCATGCTGGGGAGGCTCCTCCAGTGTTTTCAAAAGAGCATTAAAAGCCTCCCCAGTGAGCATATGAACTTCGTCAATGATGTAAACTTTGTATTTGCCTTGAGTTGGGGCAAAACCAACCCTCTGCCTGAGTTCGCGCACCTCATCGATGCCCCGATGAGAAGCTGCATCCATTTCGACAACATCGAGCGAAGTCCCCTGAACAATGCTGAGACAGGAACGACACTTGTTGCAGGGCTCACCATCTTCGACTTGAGGACAGTTCACCGCTTTAGCCAAAATCCTCGCCGTACTCGTTTTTCCTGTACCTCGCGGCCCACAAAAAAGATAAGCATGAGCAATCCTGTTCATCCTCACGGCATTTTTCAGTGTTCTGCAAACGTGTTCCTGTCCAACAACATCTCGAAAAAACTGGGGACGGCACTCCCTGTAAAGAGCCTGGTACTCCATACCTCTACTCCCCTTCAAAAGAGGTGCTTCCCTTTTTAATTCTCTCCCAATCCTGCTTTCCCTTCTCCTTTTGATCACTTGCGGTCTATCTCTGACAATAACATCTTAACACTGAACACCTAAAGACTCCAACCCATCCCCCCACCTTCACCTTTCCTTATGATCCAGTTATCCTTGACTTGCTCCTGCTACTTTTTCATCCTCTGATGGTATTGCCAGAGGTGATATGGCCGTCTGAATCGAGATCAAGTCCTGCCCGCAAGCCCTGAACCAACCTGACAGCACCATCAAGTCCACTTCTTCGAAAAGCCTCGATCAGTGCACTCCCGACAACAACACCGTCTGCAAGAGGTGCCAGCTGAGCAGCCTGATCCGGTGTGCTCACTCCGAAACCAACAAGAAGGGGGAGATCGGTGGTCTTTCTCACCATCTGAAGGTAATCCCGTAGGTAATCAGGAAGACGGGAGCGCGCCCCGGTAACCCCAGTTAGAGAAACACAATAAACAAAACCCTGAGCTTTTTCTAATATTGTTCGCAGCCTCACTTCCGGAGTAGTGGGAGCAACAAGAGGTATCAGGGTGAGACCGCGTTCATGCAAGGCAGATCTCAAAGGCGCCGCTTCCTCAACAGGGAGGTCAGGCACAATGAGGCCATCACCCCCCTTTTCCTGAAGTTGAGCGGCAAACTCCTCAATACCATAGCGGAACACAGGATTGTAATAAGTCATCAGGAGTAATGGCAAATTTTCATCCCGTGATCTCACCTCTTCTAAAAGTTCCAAGACCTTTCTCATGTTCGTCCCGGATGACAGGGCACGCTGGCTTGCTGCCTGAATGGTAGGGCCATCAGCAATAGGATCGGAAAAAGGAACCCCAATCTCGATGATATCAGCACCTGCAGCAGAAAGAGCAGGAATCAAGTGGGAAGTTGTTTCCAGGTCAGGGTCACCAGCACAAACATAGACAGCCAGTATCTTTTGGGGCTTCTTAAAGGCTGCAACGATCCTTTCAACACCCATCGGCAACCTCCCTTTCTTCCAAGATCATGGCCACTTCCTGGACATCCTTATCCCCGCGTCCCGAAATGTTGATCACCAGAACCTCGTCACCCCGCATCCGGGAAGCAATTCTGACAGCAAGAGCAACCGCATGAGCACTCTCCAGCGCAGGAATGATTCCCTCAGTGCGAGATAACAATTGGAAGGCCGCTAATGCCTCCTTATCAGTAACAGCCTCGTAAAACGCCCTCCCTGTGGTTTTCAGATAACAGTGTTCGGGCCCCACACCGGGGTAGTCCAGGCCGGCAGCCACAGAATGGGGATGCCTGACCTGGCCATCTTCATCTTGGAGCAGGTAGCAACACGCCCCATGAAGCACTCCAGGTGAACCTGCACTCAGGGAAGCGGCATGCTTTCCTGTTTCCAGGCCCAGACCAGCAGCCTCGGCTCCCCAAAGTTCAACCCGGCGATCCTCGAGAAAAGGGTAAAAAATCCCGATGGCATTGCTGCCACCCCCTACACAGGCAACGATGGCATCAGGCAACCTGCCTTCAGCAGCCAGGATCTGCTGACGCGTTTCTCTCCCGATGACACTCTGAAAATCCCTGACGATCATCGGGTAAGGGTGAGGCCCGGTCACCGACCCCAGAAGATAGTGAGTGTTAGAGACATTGGTGACCCAGTCGCGCAAGGCTTCATTAATGGCATCCTTTAAAGTGGCACTACCTGAGGCCACTGGAATCACCTTGCTTCCCAGCAACCGCATGCGAAAAACGTTCAGTTGCTGGCGGCGGATATCTTCCTCACCCATATAAATCTCGCAGTCCAGGCCGCAGAGGGCTGCCGCGGTCGCTGTCGCCACTCCATGCTGCCCAGCCCCGGTCTCGGCAATGATCCTTTTCTTGCCCATCCTTTTGGCCAGCAGAGCCTGGCCAAGGGCATTGTTGAGTTTGTGCGAGCCAGTATGGTTCAAATCTTCCCGCTTTAAGTAAATCTTCGGCCCACTTAAGCAAGCAGTCAAATTGGCAGCAAAATATAGCGGTGTCGGCCTGCCAGCGTAATTTCGGAGATAATAATCGAGTTCCTGATGGAACTTTGGATCTTTGCAGGCTTCCCTGTAAGCCTCTTCCAGTTCACGTAGTGCAGGCATCAGGGTCTCCGGGACAAACCTTCCTCCGAAAGGACCAAAATGTCCGCTTTCATCCGGCAACACCAAGTCTTTCTCCCCCCAAACGCATTTTTAACCTGTTTTACTCCTGAGACTCTTCACAGCATCAACAAAACGGCGCACCTTATCAGGGTCCTTGTGGCCAGCAGTTTCCACCCCACTGGCGACATCAACAGCATAGGGCCGGACGGCCATGATCGCCTGTTGCACATTCTCGGGTGTCAGCCCTCCTGCAAGGATCACCCTGACCCCACTCGCAGCAACCTGGGATGCCACCTTCCAGTTACAGGTTCTCCCTGTTCCCCCTCTCTTTCCAGGCAGAGAAGCATCCAGCAAAACAGCATCAACTTTGTAAAAGCTGATTTCGGAAGGCACTTGGTCACCAATGACCGCAAAGCTTTTGATCACCTTCAGACCAAGGGTCTGGCAGTAGTCTGGTGGCTCTTCTCCATGCAACTGCACGGCATCGAGCCTGCAGAATCTGGCAATTTCTAGAAGGTTCTCGATAGTCTCATTAACAAACACCCCAACAACAGTCAAAAAAGGTGGTAACTTGAGGATGATTTCTCTGGCAGCTTCAGGTCTGATATACCTCGGACTGGGGGCAAAAATGAAGCCGATGGCATCAGCACCACAGTCAGCAGCCACCTTCGCTTCTTCCCAATTACGGATCCCGCAGATCTTCACCTTCACCAAAGCTTTTTCCCTCCCGGAAGCAAGTGAGTTCCCTGAGCTTTGCTTCCACATCTCCTGCCTTCATCAAAGCAGTCCCTACCAGAACAGCATCAACCCCTGCACCAGCCAGAATCTCCACATCGGCCTGCGTCCAGATCCCGCTTTCACTCACCACGAGACGGTCTTCAGGGATCAGCGGCCGCAACCTCAATGTTGTTCCCAAGTTTACCTTCAAGGAATGCAGGTCCCTGTTGTTGATACCGATGATCTCAGCTCCAGCCTCCAAGGCAGTTTGCACCTCTTCTTCGTTGTGCACCTCCACCAGTGCAGCCATACCAAGCTCCCTCGCCATCGCCAGATAATCTTCCAGTTCAGAGGGATACAAGGCTGCCACGATCAGGAGAACGGCATCTGCACCCTGTAAGCGGCTCTCATAAATCTGATACTCATCAACGAGGAAGTCTTTACGGAGGAGGGGTAAAGGGGTGCTCGCCCGCACCTTCTGTAAATAAACCAAACTCCCCTGGAAAAACCGTTCTTCTGTGAGCACAGAAATCGCCGCGGCCCCACCGCGAGTATAAGCTCGAGCGAGTTGAGACGGTTCGAAGCTGGGTCTGATGACACCTTGCACAGGTGAAGCTTTCTTAATCTCCGCAATCACCTGAACGCCGTTTCCAAGTAAGGCTTGGTAAAAATTACGCCCTGGAGGCAGGTCTTTTAATCTCTCTTTAATTTCACTCAAGGGTAAAACGGTCTTCAGGTGTGCCACCTCTTGCCTCTTGTGTTCGAGAATCTTATCAAGCATCTGAGATCCACCTTCTCGTAAATTCTCTCATTTCTTCCAGTTTGGTGAGGGCTGCTCCGGAATCGATACTTGCTGCAGCCATCTCCACACCTGAACGCAAATCAGCAGCCTTGCCAGCAGCAATGAACCCAAAAGCCGCATTCAAGAGGACGATATTCCTAGCAGATCCTGGTTTCCCAGAAAAGACCTCAAGAATGATCCTGGCGTTATCACGGGCATCACTTCCCTGGATTTCCTTTAGGTTTGCGAAAGGCAACCCCGCATCCTCAGGAGTAATGTAGTAGGTGCGGATTATCCCATCATTGAGTTCAGTTACCTTCGTGGTTCCAGAGAGTGTTGCCTCATCCATGCCATCACTACCATGAAGAACAAAGGCCCGACGGCAACCCAGGCGGTGCAGAACTTGTGCCACGATCTCCGTCAGTTCAGGGGCATAAACACCAACCACCTGATAAACAGCACCTGCAGGGTTGGTCAGTGGTCCAAGCAGGTTAAAAACAGTGCGGATCCCGATCTCGCGCCTGGGAGCAGCAGCGTACTTCATCGCCTGGTGAAAGACAGGAGCAAAAAGAAAACCAACACCAACATGATCAAGACAGGCAGCAACTGCCTCAGGAGGAAGGTTAATTTGGATCCCAAGGGCCTCCAGAACATCGGCACTCCCACAGCAACTGGAAACTGAACGGTTGCCGTGTTTGGCAACAGGTATCCCCATACCTGCGAGCACGAAAGCCACAGCAGTAGAAATGTTAAAAGTGTGTTTGCCATCACCACCTGTACCACAGGTATCAATACAAAAAGGGTGCTTAGTTTCTAAACTTACCGCCTTCTGGCGCATGGAAAGCGCAAACCCACTGATCTCCTCTACGGTTTCCCCCTTGGCAGCAAGGGCCGCGAGAAAAGCACCTATCTGTGCATGTGTTGCTTCACCACACATAATCTGGTCCATCACCTGGCGGGCCTCGTCTTCACCAAGGTGCTCACCAGCCACGACCCGGCCAATCACTCGTCTCATCATCACTCATCTCTCCTTTCTCCTCTCCAGGTACTTCTCCACTCTAGACAACTCCCTCGAAACCTCTAAGAGGAGAACACTACCCCTCGTTGCGCCCAACTTCTTTCCGAAATGCCATAAATCCCCCCTTTCGCGGTTGGCCCTTAGAATAGCTCTCTACATGAGAACAATCCCAAGTTCCGAAATCTCAGAAACAGGACATTCGCTTCTTCTGGCGTCCTTCTTCCCTCAAAACTTGAAGAAGGGCTGCAGCCTTGGCAAGTGTCTCCTGGTACTCTTTTCCCGGATCGGAATCGGCGACAATCCCTGCTCCTACTTGGACATAAGCCTTACCTCGGCAAAACAACAAAGTGCGGATGGTGATACAAGTGTCCAGATTTCCGTTGAGACCGAGATAACCAACAGCGCCGGCATAGGGTCCGCGGCGAGTCGGCTCCAACTCTTCGATAATTTCCATCGCCCTCACCTTTGGTGCACCTGAAACTGTTCCTGCAGGAAAACAGGCAACCAATGCATCCAGGGGTGTCTTCTCCGGGGCGAGGACACCAGTGACACTGGACACCAGGTGCATCACGTGAGAATACTTTTCAACTTCCATAAACTGTGGAACCTCAACACTTCCCGGTTGGGCAACCCGACCGAGGTCATTGCGTCCCAGGTCGACAAGCATCAAGTGCTCAGCCCGTTCTTTTTCATCTGCAAGCAACTCTCTTGCTAGGTACTGATCTTCCAAAAAATCTCTTCCCCGGGGCCTCGTTCCAGCAATGGGACGGGTCTCGATCTTCTCCCCTTCAACCCGGACAAGCATCTCCGGGGAGGAACCAACGAGATCGACACCAGGAAAGTGGAGGTAAAACATGTAAGGTGATGGATTAAGGGAGCGCAGCCTCCGGTAAACCTCAAAAGTGTCTCCCTGAAAAGATAAAGACAGCCTTTGCGATAAAACAACTTGAAAGACATCACCAGTAGTGATGTATTTCTTGATCCGTTCCACACTGGTGGCAAACTCTTCCGGAGTCATATTGGGCCTGATCTCTTGGTCATCCCGGAGCAACAATTCCCCGACAGAACAGGAATCCAACCACCTCTTTGGACAACTGTGAGCGACCTGGTCACAAACAGCTCTGATCCTTGAGCGAGCCTCCTCAAAGCCCTTCCTTCCACCAGAAGCGGGAACGAGACAAACTGCTTTTACCCTGTGTCTGAGGTGGTCGTAGATAAGGTAAAACCGATTAAGGACGAGAAAAGCATCAGGCAACAGGAGGTCATCAACAGCAAGCTCTGGTAATCGCTCCAGGTGGCGCACGAGATCGTAGCCGAAATAACCGACAAAACCTCCTCCAAATCGGGGTAACTCCTCAAAAGAGGCTTCAGTTAATTGGCCCATAAGCTGCCGGATAACTTCGAAGGGATTAGCCTTAAATCGGGATCTGCTGTTTTCAGATACGTCTTTTCCGAAACGAGCTATTTCGATCTCTCTTCCCCTGGAGGTGAAGACCATAAGTGGCTCAAACCCAATGATCGAGTATCTCCCCAGATGCTCCCCACCTTCAGCACTCTCCAGAAGAAAGCTGCCTGGACGCTGATAGCCAAAACGTAGATAAAGAGAAACCGGTGTTTCAGTGTCAGCCAGAAATTCTTCCCAAACGGGGAGATATTTTTCTAGTTTTAGGTACACACAACGCCCCCCTTGAAACAAAAATAAAAGCCAGGACCCCAGATAAGCCCTGGCTTGATGAACGAATTCCTCACCTCAGGCTCATCTCAAGCTCCTCTCAACTCAACTCTTCTCAGCTCAGCTCTCTCTATTCAGTTGTAAAACTTTGGTCGTGCACCTGCCTTCGAGTACGACCTTCCAGGCGGAACCAGGGCAGTTAGCTCGATCCAGGCACCCCCACGGCACCCGGGAATCACCACTTACCGCTGCTTCCTTCCGGACCTGACGGGGTTCATGGCTTCCCGCTGCATGGGACCCAGACGTCTTCACCACTTACCCTGGGCAGCCCCACAAGGCCTACCCTCTGGCAGGAATTCGACCCCGCTATAGCGGATTGCGGGTTACAGGGCACCGCTACCTCCCCATCTAGCACGACCAAATCTCGATTTTCGGGAAATGGCGCGCCCAGAGGGACTTGAACCCCCAACCTACAGATCCGAAGTCTGTCGCTCTATCCAGTTGAGCTATGGGCGCAAAGACAATAATGGCGGAGAGAGGGGGATTCGAACCCCCGAGGCAGGGTTTAGCCCCGCCTACTCGCTTTCCAGGCGAGCGCCTTCGACCAACTCAGCCATCTCTCCGCTGGTTGCCCTACGATCACTATCTATGAATTTTTCGTGATCAATTATAACACCTTTTTCTAATTTTTCAAATCCCACCAGGGGATATAGAAACAAGGTTATTTCATGGCGGAGAGAGGGGGATTCGAACCCCCGAGGCAGGCTTCTAACCCGCCTACTCGATTTCGAGTCGAGCGCTTTCAACCAGACTCAGCCATCTCTCCGCTTACCTTATTCCCGGCGAAGTTTCTTGAAAAACTCCTGGAGTACTAGAGCACACTCTGGAGCACACACACCTGCAGTAACCTCAACTTGGTGATTGAAACACTTCATTTCCAAAAGATTTAAACAGCTACCAACAGCCCCGGCTCTGGGATCGGGGGCTCCGTAGACAAGCCTGCGAATTCTTGCCTGAATCAAAGCTCCGGCACACATCGGACAAGGTTCAATGGTTACATAAAGGTCACAGTCATTAAGCCGCCAGTCGCCTTGAATCAAGGCCGCCTGGCGCAAGACCAGGATCTCGGCATGCGCCGTGGGGTCCTTCAGGTGTTCCCTTAGGTTGTGACCACGAGCAATAATCTCGCCATTGCAAACAACTACAGCTCCGACCGGGACTTCACCCTTTGCCGCCGCCAGGCGTGCCTCGGCTAGTGCCGCTTTCATGAATTTTTCATCATCAGCACCATGACCAACTACCAGAAGAGTGCAACCTCTCTTTTCCCAGGTGGTCCTAGAAGTAAATGGCGCGCCTGGAGGGACTCGAACCCCCGACACGCGGTTTAGGAAACCGCTGCTCTATCCTCCTGAGCTACAGGCGCACTCTGACTCACATAATAATAATGGCGGAGAGAGGGGGATTCGAACCCCCGAAGCAAGCTTTACACTCGCTTAGTCGCTTAGCAGGCGACCGCCTTCAGCCAGACTCGGCCATCTCTCCGCGCGTCCTGCTCTTTTTATGATGCTATGGTGCGCCCGGAGGGACTTGAACCCCCAACCTACAGATCCGTAGTCTGTCGCTCTATCCAGTTGAGCTACGGGCGCATTTTTGCTTCTGGAGGAGGAGGTGGGATTCGAACCCACGGGACCCTGTAAAGAGTCCAACGGATTTCAAGTCCGCCTCCTTAAACCACTCGGACACTCCTCCTTCAGAATCAAGTGGCGCGGGAAACCCGCGCTCTCATTCCGCTGCCAGTATATCACAAAGAAGTCACCACTGTCAAGAAAAACAGAACTCATGATGGAGGAATTTTTTCCAACCCATGAAGGTAAGGACGAAGCACTGGGGGAATCACTACAGATCCATCTTCCTGCTGGTAGTTCTCCAGGATTGCTGCAAGTGTCCTTCCAATGGCAAGCCCGGATCCGTTCAGGGTGTGGACAAACTGCGGCTTGGCACCAGGTTGTGGGCGGAAGCGAATGTTTGCCCTCCGTGCCTGAAAATCCTCGAAATTGCTACACGATGAGACCTCCCGATAACAGTTGGCACTAGGGAACCACACTTCCAGGTCGTAGGTTTTTGCCGCAGAAAACCCCAGATCTCCTGTTGACAAAACCACAACTCGATATGCAAGCCCCAGACGGCGCAACACCTCTTCGGCATCATTTGTCAGTTTTTCCAGTTCTTCGTAAGAATCTTCGGGTCTGGTGAACTTTACAAGCTCAACTTTATTGAACTGGTGCTGTCTGATCAGCCCTCGGGTGTCCCTCCCTGCAGCCCCGGCCTCGGCGCGGAAACAAGCACTGTAAGCCACATGGTAGATCGGTAAAACATCACCGGGAAGGATCTCCTCCCTGTAGAGGTTAGTGACCGGAACCTCGGCCGTGGGAATCAGAAAGAGATCTTCTCGACTACAGAGAAACATGTCATCCTCAAACTTGGGCAATTGTCCTGTGCCTACCATCGTCTCCCTGTTCACCAGGAAAGGAGGAAAAATCTCAGTATAGCCATGCTCTCTAGTATGAAGATCGAGCATGAAATTGATCAAGGCGCGTTCCAGTTGAGCTCCCCAGCCCTTCAGAACAGTAAACCGCGATCCTGCAATCTTCGCCCCGCGGACAAAATCAAGGATGTCAAGATCCTCCCCAATTTCCCAATGAGGTCGCGGTTGGAAAGAAAATTCCGGAGGTTCGCCCACTACCCTGACAACCTCATTAGCACTCTCATCAGGACCCACAGGAACCGAGGAATGAGGGATATTGGGTATGAGAAGAAGGGCTTCCTTGACTTTTCGTTCGAGTTCATCAAGCTCCCGCTCGAACTCTTTGATCTGCCCGGAGATCTGTTTGACTTTCTGAATAATCTCACTGGCGTCCTGTTTTGCAGCTTTCAACTTTCCCACTTCTTCAGAAAGGGTGTTCCGGCTGTGTTTTAGCTGCTCCACCTGGGTCAGCAGCTTGCGCCTCTTCTCATCCCAGGATAAAAGCTGGTCAAGGTCAAAATCAACACCACGTTTCTCAAGAGCATCTCTGACTACTTCTGGGTGATTCCGGATAAACCTCAAATCGAGCAATAACCTTCACCCCTTTTTAGTGAGGTTCTCTAATGCTTAAAGGGAAACCACCTTGACATTAAGGATTCCTCCGACAGTGCGCAGTCTTTCCAATGTAGCCTCATCAACAGGGGAATCCACACTTAAAGTCATTAGAGCCTCCTCTCCCGGCTGGCAGCGCCCCACCTGCATCATTGCGATATTGATGTTCTGCTGACCGAGGATCGATGCAAAGGGCCCAATTACCCCAGGCCGGTCGATGTGGTCCACAAAGAGCATGTGTGGTGTAGGGATGATATCCATCTTATACTTGTTCACCTGGACAATCCTCGGGCGATTGTCCCAGGCAATCGTTCCAGCGTACTCGGCTCTTGCCCCATTACCCGCAATCTTTGCGGTGATCAGGCTCACATAACCTGACTTACTGTCATAGTCACGGTGCTCGAAAACCTGAATGCCCCGGTTTTCAGCGATCCAGGCAGCATTGACCATGTTGACATCATCACCGAGAACTGGGGTCAACAACCCTTTCATGAAGGCCCTGGTCACCATGCTCACTTCTTTTCTGGCAATTTCACCACTGTAGATAAGCTCGATCCTCTCAACTGGCGCTTTTTCCAACTGGTAGTACAATTTCCCGAGATACTCCGCAAGCTTTAAGTACGGGCGCAGTGTTTTCAGTTCCTCTTCACCAAGCACACAAGGCAGGTTCACCATATTGGGAACGATTTCACCCTTCAAAACAGAGAGCACATACCTGGCAACATCAGTGCCTACCCGGTGCTGGGCCTCGTAAGTCGTCGCCCCCAGATGGGGAGTAACGACAACATTATCGAACTCCAGTAAGGGGTTTCCGGTGCACGGTTCCTTGCTGAAAACATCGAGACCAGCACTGGCAACAATCCCTTGCCGCAAGGCCTCGGCAAGGGCCTCTTCGTCAATAATCCCTCCGCGGGCACAGTTAACTACCCGGACTCCCTTCTTGGCAATCTTAAACTGCTCTCTCCCGATCATCCCAATAGTTTCTTCGGTCTTCGGGGTGTGGACAGTGATGAAATCGGCTTCTCTTATGAGATCCTCAAGGGTTTCCTTGCGCTCAGCGCCAAAGCGCTCAAACCTTTCCAAAGGAATGTAGGGGTCATAAGCAATCACCCTCATCCCGAAGGCCCGGAGCCGAGTAGCTACAAGAGACCCGATCCTTCCCAATCCAATGATGCCTACGGTTTTTCCATAAAGCTCGCTACCCATGAACTCATTCCTTCCCCAGCCCCCACTTTTGACTCGGTGGTGGGCCTGCGGCAGATTTCGGGCTGAGGCAAGCATCAAGGCAATCGTCTGCTCAGCAGCAGAAATGCTGTTACTATCAGGTGTATTCACGACGACAACCCCGTAGCGGGTTGCCGCTTCGACATCAATGTTGTCCACACCGTTTCCTGCCCTGCCAACAACCTTGAGCCTCTTCCCCCTACGGAGGACTTCCTCGGTCACCAGGGGAACGCTCCTTACAATCAAGGCATCGTAATCTTCAATGATCTCTTCCAGTTCTTCCTGAGGAACCTTGATCTTGACATCAACGTCAGCCTCTTCACGGAGCATCTCGATGGCTTCGTCGACAATCTTATCCCCAACAAGGATCTTCGGCCTCCTCGCAACCACCGTTCTCCACCTCCTGATCACGAATTAACTGTTCAGAAGCACCTCTTGGGCTGCACGCACACCCTTTCCAAGTTCCACCTGATAGCCGCACCTGACCAAGGCCATTTCCAGAGCAGCGATCACGGCGATAATGTCCAAGTCCTGAACATAACCCAGGTGACCAATACGGAAGATCTTGTTCTTCAATGTCTGCTGACCACCAGCGACAACAACATTGAACTCCTGATGCAACACCTTCCTGACCTCGTCCGCACCGATCCCCTCAGGAGGAATCACCGCTGTGAGCGCGGGAGAAGCCACCTCATCAGGGGCAAGGAGTCCTAATCCGATCGCCCGGACAGCCGTTCGCACCATATCCCGGTGCCTACGGTGGCGAGCATGAATGTTGTCCAAACCTTCTTTTTTGATGATTTTCAGCGACTCGGCAAGTGCTGCTAACTGCGGAAGTGCTGGAGTATAAGGAGTTTGCCCTTTTTCGGCATAATTTTTGGCAGCCCTGATATCCCAATAATAGCGACTGTTAGTACATTTTTCGGTAACTTTCCAGGCACGCTCGCTGACACTGAGGAAAGAAAGGCCTGGAGGCACCATAAAGCTCTTCTGGGAACCGGCAACGACAACGTCAAGGTTCCATTGATCTGTTTCCAGTTCTACTGCTCCCAATCCACTTACAGCATCAACAATAAAGAGTGCAGGATGGTCACCGATGGCCTTCCTGAGAGCACAGAGGTCATTGGTAACCCCAGTAGAAGTTTCGTTGTGGGTCACAAAAACTGCTTTGATCTCTTTTTCCTTATCCTTTGCGATCAACTCGGCAAGCGCCTCCGGATCTGCCGCACTTCCCCAGGGGAAATCAAGCTTTTCTACCTGGGCACCGAAGCGCCTCGCAATTTCAGCAAAACGCTCCCCAAAAACACCGATGGAAACAACGACAACCTTGTCTCCAGGAGATACAAAGTTAACGACAGCAGCTTCCATCGCTCCGGTTCCTGCCGAGGGGAAAATGATGATCTCGTTCTGCGTCCGGAACACTTCTTTAAGCCCAGCAGTGACCTCTTCGAAAAGTGCTTTAAACTCAGGTCCCCGGTGGTTGATCATCGGCCTTGCCATCGCCCGCAAGACACGAGGTGGGACTGGTGTTGGTCCTGGTAACATCAGATACTGTTTTTCCTCCATTGCTCTCCTCCTCAATCCTTAGTAAAATTTCTCTGAATAACAAAAATCCTCTCGCCCACTAATGGGACGAGAGGAAGTTCCCGCGTTGCCACCCATCTTGGTCCCACACACTCTGTGGAACCCACTCTCTGGCCCTTAACGGCGGCCACCCGTGCCCCTTACCCCGGAAGGTACCGGTTTTCGAGGCCTGCCTTAGGGGTGGATTCCACTTGAACCGCCCATTGGCTCGCACCATCCGCCAACTCTCTGGAGGTGCAGTCCAAGTGTACTTATCCCCAGCATCGCCTTTGCAATTTCCTCAATTTTTTGCAACGTAAATTATACCACAAACTCATGTGAGTGGCAAATGTTTTTTTCTCATTCGGTCAATTTTCGAAGAAGCTTAAAAAGTAATGGTGCAACCGTAGGTCAGAAGTCAATTCCGGATGGAAAGTTGCTGCCAGCATCTTTCCTTGGCGCACGAGAACGATCCCCTGTTTGTAGGTGGCGAGAACCTCGGCATCGGCACCAACCTCTTCAATCAACGGAGCCCTGATAAACACCCCTGGGAAAGGGTCACTGCCCAGAACAGGAACCTCCAGATCTGCCTCAAAACTGTCAACCTGCCTCCCATAGGCATTTCTCCGGACTCTAATATCCATCAAACCAAGGGTTGGTTGCTCACTCCCGATGATTTCTTTTGCCAGGAGAACAGCTCCGGCGCAAGTTCCGAAAACTGGCATCCCGTGTTTTGCCCGTTCCCTAATTACATCAGCAAGTCCGAAATCGGAGATCAACTTCCCGATTGTGGTGCTCTCCCCACCGGGAATCACCAATCCATCAACACTTTCCAGTTCTTCTTTTTTGCGAACCTCGAAAACTGCACAACCACACCTGCGCAGGGCTTCAATGTGCTCCCGGAAAGCTCCTTGAACTGCAAGAACCCCAATTCTCATCTTAGCTAATCCCTTCCTGAAAATTGTTTTTAATAACTACCAGCCGCGAACCGCCAGACGTTCCTCAGGATTCAGTGTTGCCAGATCAATGCCCCGCATCGGTTCACCAAGTCCCCGAGACACCTCGGCCAGTACCTGAGGGTCGTTGTAGTAAGTAACCGCAGCAACAATGGCCTCAGCTCTTCTCTCAGGATCAGAGGACTTAAAGATCCCGGAACCGACGAAAACTCCATCAGCACCTAAATGCATCATCAGAGCGGCATCAGCAGGTGTTGCCACTCCTCCAGCCGCAAAATTGACAACCGGAAGCCGACCAGAAACAGCCACTTCCTTGACAAGCTCGTAAGGCGCGCCCAACTCCTTAGCCGCAGACATCAACTCCTCTGGGCGCAGGCTCTGCAGCCACCTGATCTCTCCCTGAACAGTCCGCATGTGGCGTACAGCCTCGACAATGTTTCCAGTACCTGCCTCTCCCTTGGTCCTGATCATTGCTGCTCCTTCACCGATGCGGCGCAGGGCCTCCCCCAGATTCCTGGCTCCACAAACAAACGGGACACGAAACTGGTGTTTGTCAATGTGGTGCTTCTCATCCGCAGGTGTCAGAACTTCACTCTCATCTATGTAATCAACACCAAGAGCCTCCAAAATCTGTGCTTCGACAAAGTGTCCAATGCGCACCTTCGCCATCACTGGAATTGTTACCGCATCCATGATCCGCAAGATTACCTCGGGATCAGCCATCCTGGCAACCCCACCAGCAGCTCTAATGTCTGCAGGAACCCTCTCGAGGGCCATCACTGCGCACGCCCCGGCCTTTTCAGCAATTTTCGCCTGCTCTGGAGTGGTCACATCCATGATCACTCCACCTTTGAGCATCTCGGCAAGACCTTTTTTCAGGACCCAGGTTCCCTTGGCTTCGCCCACTTATCTCACCTCCTCTAGATCGTTAATTTTACCCCACTCCATCAACCAGTGACAAGCTCAATTTTTAGTCTCCCTTTTCTTGATCATCGATGGTGTCACTTTAGCCAGAGCAACCACCCGATCTCCGAGCTCCAAGCGCATCAGGCGGACACCCTGTGTATAACGTCCCTGCTCGGGGATCTCCCCTACAGATATCCTGATTACGTTTCCCTCGGCACTCATGAGCAAGACCTCATCACCTGGTGCCACGATCTTGACTCCTACCAGAAAACCGTTACGCTCAGACACCTTCAGTGTCGTTATCCCCATTCCCCCTCTCTTTTGGAGGCGGTAACCGCTGATAGGAGTCCTCTTTCCGTATCCCTTTTCGGAAACCACAAGCAAGTCCGCCTCCTGATGCACTTGCTCGATGGCCACAACTTCATCACCATCACGGAGGCGAATCCCTTTCACCCCTGCAGAAAAGCGCCCCATCGGACGGACATCTTCTTCGTGGAAGCGCAGCAACATTCCTCTCTTAGTCACCAGAATGATTTCACTGTTGCCATCGGTGAGCTTGACACCGATCACTTCATCTCCCTCGTGGAGCCGGGTAGCGATGATCCCGTCACGCCTTGCCGTATGGTATTCCTCAAGCCTTCCCTTCTTGACAAGCCCATTCTTTGTGGCGAAAAAGAGATAATACCCCTGCCGATATTCCTTGATCGGGATCACCGCGGTCACTCGCTCATCACCCCTAAGAGGCAGCAAATTGACGAGTGCGGTTCCCTTTGACTGACGCGAGCCCTCAGGAAGAGTGTGGACGAGTAACCTGTAAAGCCTCCCCTTGCTGGTGAAGAAGAGCAGGTTGTGGTGAGTCGTGGTAACAAAAATGTGCTCTACAAAATCCTCTTCTCTGGTGGTGAGGGCAATAACTCCTTTTCCTCCCCGGTGTTGACTACGATACGCGTACACAGGAATCCTCTTGATATACCCACGCCTGGTCAGTGTAACCACAACCACCTCTTCAGGGATAACCTCGATCTCTTCCTCTTCGTCCTCAGGAGCAATGATCCGAGTCCTCCGGGGATCACCGTATTTTTCCCGGATCTGGAGTAACTCATCCCTGACCACAGCTTTCACCAGTTCTTCTCGTTCCAGAAGCTCCCTGAAATGGACGATCTTTTTTTCCAGCTCTGCCTTTTCAGCAACTACTTTATCTCTTTCGAGCGCAGTCAGGCGCTGAAGCCGCATCTCCAGAATTGCCTGGGCCTGGCGCTCGGTGAGGCCAAATCGGTCTTGTAGACCCTGGCGAGCCGTGGCAACATCTTTCGAACCCCGAATCAAAGCAATCACTTCATCGATGTGGTCAAGGGCCTTAACTAATCCTTCCACAATATGGAGGCGCTCCTCCGCTTTCCGCAACTGGTAGCTAGTCCGCCTCTTGACCACCACAATCTGGTGATCGAGGTAGTGCTGCAAAACCTGTTTCAGATTCAGCAAGCGTGGCTCTCCGTCAACGAGGGCAAGCATAATTACCCCAAAAGTCTCCTGGAGTTGGGTGTGTCTGTACAACCTTCTGAGAATCAGACGCGGGTTGGCTTCTTTCTTCAAATCGAGGACAACCCTAAGACCACTCCGGTCTGACTCATCCCGAAGATCGCTGACACCGTCGATTTTTTTCTCCCGGATCAGGTCAGCGATCCTCTCCACGAGACGGGCCTTATTCACCTGATAAGGAAGTTCAGTGATAATGATCTGGCTCCTGCCGTCAGCGTTTTTCTCGACAGTCGCCTTCCCCCGCATAATGATCGTGCCCCGGCCCGTGTGATAAGCTGCTTTAATCCCTTCCTGACCGAGAATAAACCCACCAGTGGGGAAGTCTGGCCCAGGCAACAGTTCCATCAATTCGTCAACCGAAGCTTCAGGATGTTCAATGAGATAGACGAGAGCAGCAACAACCTCGTTGAGGTTGTGGGGAGGAATATTCGTCGCCATTCCCACCGCAATGCCTGAAGAACCGTTGATCAGGAGGTTCGGGACACGACTGGGGAGAACAACAGGCTCTTTAAGGGAGCCATCATAGTTGGGGGTGAAATCCACAGTGTCCTGGTCAATATCTGTAAGCATTTCAACCGCCAGTGGTGTCATCCGGACCTCGGTGTAGCGCATTGCCGCAGGAGCATCACCATCAACAGAACCGAAATTCCCATGGCCGTCAATGAGAGGATAGCGACAGGCAAAATCCTGGGCAAGACGCACGACAGCATCATAAACAGCAGCATCACCGTGAGGGTGGTAGCGCCCGAGGACATCTCCAACAAGGCGTGCCGATTTTTTGTAGGGCCTATCAGGTCCCATCCCGGTTTCGTACATCGTGTAGAGAATCCTGCGGTGCACAGGCTTGAGTCCGTCCCTGACATCAGGAAGGGCACGCCCGACGATAACGCTCATGGCGTAGTCGAGATAAGATTTTTTGACCTCCTCGTCAATATCCACAGGAAGTACTTGTCCTTTAGGAACTGTCAAGACCTTTCCTCCTTTTCAGCTAGATATCGAGGTTGCGAACTTCACGGGCGTGGGCCTGGATGAACTCCCGGCGCGGTTCCACCTTTTCTCCCATCAGAATTGTAAAAATTTCATCAGCTTTAACGGCATCATTAAGAGTAACTTGAAGCATTATCCTCTTCTCCGGGTTCATCGTTGTCTCCCACAACTGTTCAGCATTCATCTCTCCAAGACCTTTGTAGCGCTGAATCTCCACGTTCGTCGTCTGAAGCCTCTCCAAGAGCTGCTGCAATTCCTGGTCACTGTAGACGTAGTACTGTTCTTTCCCTTTTCTTACCCTGTACAAGGGTGGTTGGGCAATGTAAACATAACCTGCTTCGATTAAAGGCCTCATATATCGATAAAAAAAGGTCAAGAGCAACGTTCTGATGTGAGAGCCGTCAACATCAGCATCACTCATGATCACGATGCGGTGATAGCGAGCCTTACTCAGGTCGAAGTCATCCAAAATTCCTGTGCCAATTGCGGTAATGATACTCTTTATTTCTTCATTTGCCAAAAGTTTATCTAAGCGTGCTTTTTCGGCATTGATAATCTTTCCTCTCAAGGGAAGGATCGCTTGATACCTGCGGTCACGTCCCTGTTTTGCTGAACCCCCGGCAGAATCACCCTCAACGAGGTAGAGTTCACACTCTGCGGGGTCACGGGAAACACAATCAGCAAGTTTCCCTGGTAAAGCCACATGGTCCAGTGCTGACTTCCTTCTAGTCAACTCGCGGGCCTTTCTGGCAGCTTCCCTCGCCCGCGCCGCCCTGACGGCCTTTTCCGTGATCAAACGCGCCGGCCCTGGGTTCTCTTCAAAGAAAGCACTCAAATATTCTGTTGTTAAGGAATCAACAATCCCCCGCACCTCACTGTTCCCAAGCTTCGTTTTTGTCTGACCTTCAAACTGCGGCTCCTTCATCCTGATGTTTAGAACCGCAGTGAGGCCTTCTCTGACATCTTCCCCACTGAGCCCAGGACCACCGTTTTTCAAAATTCCCAAGCGGCGGGCGTAATCGTTAACAACCCTCGTCAAAGCAGTTTTAAATCCTGTCTCATGTGTGCCGCCTTCCTGAGTGTGAATATTGTTGACAAAAGAGTAGATATTCTCGACATAGCCGTCGTGATACTGCATCGCAACTTCGATCCAGATCCCATCCCTAGTGGCATTGAAGTAAACCGGTTGTTCGTGAAGCACTTCCTTGTTTTTATTCAAGATCTTGACAAAGTCGATGATTCCTCCTTCGTGAAGGAAGCTTACTTCTTCTCCGGTGTTCTCGTCTCTGAAGAAGAACTTTACCCCTCTGTTCAGGAAGGAGAGATCCCGGAGCCGGTTAACAATGATTTCTCTGTTAAATTTTCTTTCAGAAAAAATTTTGGCGTCAGGAAGGAAACGGATCTTCGTCCCGGTTTCTTCGGAAACACCGATTTCTTTTACAGGACTACTGATCTTTCCCCGCTCGTAACGCTGGAAGTACTTTTTGCCATCTCTCTTAATTTCGACTTCGAGCCAGCGGGAAAGGGCATTGACCACGGAGAGACCGACGCCGTGAAGGCCCCCGGAAATCTCGTAACCATTACCCCCAAACTTGCCACCGGCGTGAAGTAAGGTTAGGGCAGCCTCTACTGCGGGTCTCCCCGTCTGCGGGTGAATATCAACAGGGATTCCTCTGCCGTTATCACTGACGGTAACGCTCCCGTCTTTGTGGAGAATCACCTCAATGTGATCGCAGTAACCGGCAAGAGCCTCATCGACACTGTTGTCGATAAGCTCAAAAACGAGTTGATGTAGGCCTTTACTCCCAGTGTTACCGATATACATTCCCGGACGCCTGCGAACAGCTTCAATTCCTTCCAGAACTTCGATCTGACTGGCATCGTAACGGTTACTGTTTCCGACCACTTAACCCACCTCTGATCAATTTCTTACTTCCGATATAGCTGAATCTCCCAGAGACACCATTTATTGCAACACAATATATTATAACACAAATCAGTATCTTTCTAAAACAAATGTTCTACTCAGGTAAGACACAATCGGTGCCCTCAAGTGCCGCTTGCTGTGCCCTTCTTAAAAGAGTTAAGGAAGAAATCGGAGAATAATAAAGCCGCTTCCTGGTTATCACAGCGCTTTTTTCATTACCTTTTTTCCCGATCTGATAAACGAACGATTCTTGTTGAGCAAAACTGAAGAACTCTCTGGTAGCCTCCTGCTTCTTTGCAGACTCCAAGTTGAGGATGATAATTAGTTCGCTCAAAGGTATGACCACATCATCACCAATATGGAGAAACATCGATTCACCTCCTAAAAAAAACCTGACCCTGGTTTACTTCAAAAAAATTAAAGCTGTGCCCGAAGCCCCAGGAACCAGTGAGAGATGTCGTCGTTGCCAGCACCTGGTTTTGGGAAACTAGGTGTAAAAAAACCTTTTGTCGATGTTCGTCATCGAGTTCTGAAAACACATCATCCAAGAGAAGCAACGGTTTTCTCTTCACCTCTGTTGTGATTAATTGCGCCTGGGCGATTTTGAGAGCAAGGAGGAGGAGGCGCTGCTCTCCCTGGGAGCAATAGTAGCGATAATTTTGACCCTTTAGAAAAAAACAGAAGTCATCGCGGTGAGGCCCAACCACGGTCGATTTCAATCTTTCTTCACGCTCTCTCGAGGCATCGAGTGCGTCACGAAGAGACTGTTGTAGGTCAGCACTACCCAGACAGGTAAAAAGAGGGTAAGAAAAAGACCGGGCCAAGTAGTGAACTTCCAACTCACTGGTACCAGACAACTGGTCCAGAATCTCTCTACACCCTTCGCAAAGTTTGAAAAGGATCTCCAACCTGCGCTCCAAAATCCTTGCACCCACTTCAACGAGTTGTTCGTTCCAGGGCTGCAGGGCTTCATCTGAAGCCACATCCTGTTTGAGCAGGCTATTGCGCTGCACCAGGATGTCATGGTAAAGGACAAGATCGCGAAGATGCTGTGGCCTGAGCTGACAAACGACAAGATCAAGGTAACGGCGGCGCGCGCTTGGAGGCCCCTGAATGATCAAAATATCTGCAGGAGAAAAAACAACCATTGGCAGGTAACCGGCAAGTTCCTTCGGTTGGCTTCTTTTACCGTCAACCTTGACGATTTTTCTGCGCTCACCGAGGTTATAAGCAACTTCAACAGTGTGGTTGATGCTACCAAACCTGACCTTCCCGCGGACCAAAAAAAAATCTGCTCCCCAGAAGACAAGGGATTCATCAGAATGATTTCGATACGACGAAGATGTTCCCAGATAATAAATCGCCTCAAGCAGGTTGCTCTTGCCAGCGCCGTTGGGCCCTACAAAGACAGTAAAACCATCCGGTATTTGAAGCTCTAAATTCTCGTAATTACGAAAATTTTTTAGATAGATGCTCTGCAGTTCCAAAACCGACACCTCGTTTTACGATACCGGGCGAACAGGGAGAACAAGGTGAAAGTAAGAGCCTACTTCTTCTTCATGATATACAGCAGGACCATCTGCACCATTGAGGTTCAGGACAATTGCTTCAGATTCCATCACTCTCAATGGCTCAAGGAGAAAACGCGTGTTAAAGGCTGCTTCACACTTCCCACCACTGGTATCGAGAAGCGAAACCTCTTCGTAGAGAGAACCTATGTGAGAGGAAACTGCAGTAATGTAGATGCTTTGTTCATCTACCACAAGCTGGGTTATTGAGCTCTGTTTGTGGTCTGGTGAAGAAACGAACAATGAAGCCCGCTCGAGTGCAGCCATCAACTCCAGCCTGTTAACTTTTACCTGTAATTGACTTGTTAATGGAATTACTTGCTGGTAATTGGGAAATTTGGTCTCGAGAAGTCTCGTTGTAAAATTAAAGTATGGAGTCTGGAAAGTTGCCATTCCATTGTTCCATGAAATTGACATAACATCTTCATCATTAAGAATCCTGTTAATTTCCCCGAGAACATGGGCAGGAACAAAAATTTCGTCTTCGAGAAATTCCTCATTTTCTACCTCAAGCAGGGCCAATCGGTAGGTATCAGTAGCCACAATGTTTAACACATTCCCTTTAAAATGGAAGTAAACACCTGAGTAGCCTGGTCTGATATCTTGAGGAGCAACGGCAAACAAAAGCCTCTTCAAAAAGGATTTAAACTTTGATCCGACAATTTTATATTTTCCCTCACTGGCAAGCAAGGAAAAAGGAGGATAATCTTCAACAGGCCATGTGTTTAACCTGTAGCAAGAGCGTCCACACGAAATAACCAGTTGCTGGGCCTCCTCATCGAAAGAAAGGGTCACTTCGGTATCAGGCAGCCTTCTAATAAGCTCAGCCAAGTAGCGGGCTTCAACTACAGTCTTGCCTTCCTTTTCTGTCTCTGCCGGGATTTGTATTTTAAGGCCTGATTCCAGGTCAGTTACCTCCACGCAGAACTTCCCTTTTTCGGCAGAACAGAGACACCCCTTAAGAACAGGAATCGTTGTTCTCGTGGGGACTATTTTACAAACTGCTGACAAGGCAGGCGAAAGTTCGCTTTGTTGGCACTTTATCAACATTTTTAAATTCCTCCGTATTCATGTTCTTAACTTTGGCACTGGCCCGTATACATTATATTTTAGACCTGTTCTTCCTAGGATAAAGAGACCTAGGACTTGTCTATTTTGTGGGTAACTAGTGTTAATATTTGTCCTCTGGGCGATCTTGGTGCCTACTTTCTGTGGATAAGTTGAGGAATTTGTAGTGGATGTGATGGGGATAACATTTTTAGCCTGTTTGTAATGTTTTGATAATTTTTTCGACCGTTGCTTTTAGATCTTCATCCTTACGCATTTCTTCTTTGATCTTTTCGTGGGCATGAAGTACCGTGGTATGGTCTCTTCCCCCGAACTCCTGGCCGATCCTTGGAAGAGAAGCATCAGTTAATTCTCTGGCCAAGTACATCGCAATTTGCCGCGGAAAAGCGATGTTTTTAGTGCGTTTTTTTGCTTTCAGGTCTTCTACCTTAACATCGAAGTGCTCGGCCACTGCTTTTTGGATTAAAGAAATGGTGATATTGCGAGGTTTTTCATTGGATAAGAGATCTTTAAGTGCTTCTTCAGTCATTTCTAAGTCGATCTTCTTTTTGTGGAGAGAAGAGTAAGCCATTATTTTGAGTAGCGCTCCTTCTAACTCTCTGATGTTCGACTTTATCTTTGTGGCGATAAAGAGAAGGACGTCATCTGGAATCGAGTAATTTTCGATCTGGGCTTTTTTTCTTAAGATGGCGATTCTTGTCTCTAAGTCCGGAGGCTGGATGTCCGCAAGAAGGCCCCATTCAAAGCGTGACCTCAACCGATCTTCCAGGGTTGGGATCTCTTTCGGTGGTCTATCGCTCGAGATAACAATTTGTTTGTTAGCTTCATAAAGAGTGTTGAAGGTATGAAAGAATTCCTCCTGAGTTCTTTCTTTTCCTGCTAGAAATTGGATGTCGTCGATGAGTAAAATATCGATCGTCCGGTATTTGTTGCGGAACTCAATTGTTTTGTCATCCCTGATGGAGTTAATTAAGTCATTTGTAAAGGCTTCTGAGGTAACATAGAGCACCCTCAATGCTTTTTTATTCTCTAAGACATAATGGCCGATGGCATGCATCAGGTGAGTTTTACCGAGACCAACCCCACCATATATAAAGAGGGGGTTGTATGCTTTGCTCGGTGCTTCAGCAACTGCTTGCGCCGCGGCGTGGGCGAATCTGTTGTTGTTGCCGACGACAAATGTTTCAAAAGTGTACTTTGGGTTTAGTTGGGTGAGGGGAGAGTAAACTGTTTTATTTTCTTGTTTTTCACTGTTGGCGATCACGAATTTGAGGGACACAGGAATCTTTAATTCGTTTTCCAAAAAGTTGCGGATGAGGACACTGTACCTAGTTTCCAGCCAGTCTCTTGTGAATTCATTAATTGTGGAGATTATTATTGTCCCATCATGGTAAGCGAGTGGGTGTGTCGTTTTAATCCATGTTGCTAGATTGTGTTCGTCAACTTCTTCTCTCAAGTAGTTGAGGATTTTTTGCCATATTTCTGGAAGTTTTAAGTCATTCATGTTTTACACCTCGTAATTTATTCATCCAGAATTATTCACAATCTGTTGATAACTTGTGGATAACCTGTGGATGCACTTTCGAAGCTAATGATAACAAACAACAGCAAGGTCAAGCAAGCAGTAATTGGCTTAGCTTGACATGCAAAGAATGTGGTCTATAATGAAAAAAAGGGCTATGGTTAAAAAAATGTTAAGGAAGGTGACTTGCTAGTGAAGAGAACATATCAACCAAAAAGAAGAAAAAGACGTAGAGTACATGGATTTCTTAGAAGAATGAGTACAAAGAGTGGAAGAAATATTCTTAAGAGAAGAAGACTAAAAGGGAGAAAGCGGCTCACGGTTGCCTGATGTTGCTCAAGGTTTGGTTTTAATGTTGCCAGAAAGGATTCGGTTGCGCAAAAGCAAGGAATTTCAGAGAGTTTATCTGGATGGAAAGGCGTTTTACGGAAAATTCATAACACTTCGCGTTCTTTCCAGGGGTGACCTAGACGACACCAGATTTGGGTTTGCACCGTCAAGAAAAATTAGGAGAGCTGTTGACCGCAACCTGGTCAAAAGAAGGTATAGGGAGATTTGCCGGAAGTGTTACCCCTTCCTTAAGTCTGGCTACGATGTCGTCGTCAATATTAAAGAGTCGGCGGTCACGGCGACTTTTGCCGAACTTAGAGATGATTTTTATGGTTTGTTGAAGAGGGCTGGATTGTTTCTGACTTCTTAATGGTGAGGAAATAATGACTAAAATTTTTATTCTCATTATAAAATTATACCAGAAATTTTCGCAGTTAAGGCCACCGTGTTGTCGCTTTTATCCTTCATGTTCTGATTATGCGATCGTGGCTCTAAAAAAGTATGGACTCTTCAAAGGCTTGCTGCTGGCAGCAAAAAGAGTTCTTAGGTGCCATCCCTGGAGTGTAGGTGGTTACGATCCTGTTCCCTAATACCACAGCAAGGAGGTGACTTCCTACCCCGGCAGTTATTTCTGGCGTGGTGGGGCCGGATTTGTGGGAAAGTTTTGTCAATGGATTTAGTCAGTTGCTTCAGCTATTTTATTTGATCACAGAGTGGTTAAAGATACCTAACTACGGGATTGCAATTATCCTGTTTACACTTGCGGTCAAAGCTTTACTCTTCCCCCTTACTGCAAAACAGCTTCACTCAATGCGTGCCTTGCAAGTGTTGCAACCCAAAATCAAAGAGATCCAAGAGCGGTATAAGAACAACCCTCAGAAGGCGCAGCAAGCCATCATGGAGTTGTATAAAAAAGCCGGTGCCAATCCTTTCTCTGGTTGTTTACCCCTTTTGATCCAGATGCCGATCCTTTTTGCCTTGTTTAGTGCTTTGAGGAAGTTTTTTGATCCCATTCACCATCCAAGTTACGTGGATCTATCCCATGCTGGGTTTTTATGGATCCCAAACCTTGGACAACCCGACCCCTTTTTGTTGCCTTTACTGGTCGCTGTTGCTACTTTTTTGCAGCAGTATGTGACAACCCTTGCGACTACAGGCCAGTTTGACTCAAACCAGAAGATGATGGTCATTGTGATGCCTCTTTTTATAGGTTGGTTGGCTAGGACTTTTCCTGCAGGACTGTCACTCTACTGGGTCGTCTTCAGCTTCGTCGGTGTTTGTGAGCAGCTTCTCTTGAGAAAACAGTTTCATAGTGGAAGGGAGAAGAGTAAAAAAGATGAAGTGGATTGAAGCCGAGGGAAACACTGTTGATGAAGCCGTTTCTCTCGCTTTACAGAAGTTGGGTGTTGATCGGTCTCGTGTTGATGTTGAAGTTCTTGACCCCGGTTCTCGCGGCTTTTTAGGAATTCTGCGTAGCAGGCAAGCACGTGTGCGGGTTAGTGTGAGAGAGACTCCTGAAACTGTGATTAGGGAATTCTTAGAAACGCTGCTCAAGGAAATGGGTATGGAAGCAGACCTTGAAATCACCTCTCATGGTGAATATTGGAGTGCAGCTTTTTCGGGTCCAGATGTGCGTTTTCTCATCGGCAGGCGTGGGGATACCCTAAATGCTCTGCAGCTTTTAGTTAATCTTGTGGTTAACAAGAAGCTTACAGAAAAGGTGCGGATTATCCTCGATGCCGAGGGTTATCGACAAAGAAGAGAAGAGACCCTTAGAAGGCTTGCCCGTCGGCTCTCGGAAAAGGTTCGCAAAACGAAAAAGGACATTGCCCTTGAACCGATGACTCCTCAAGAACGAAGGGTCATCCATATGGAACTCCAGGAAGACCCCTGGGTTTATACTGTGAGCAAGGGTGAAGAACCGCACCGAAAAGTGGTAATTTGTCTGAAGCGCTAATTTTTCAACATTACCGATGATTGAGAATCCCAAATAGAAGCTTGTGTGCTTCTTTATTTTTCTTTTTGGGAGGTTGGTAATAAATATTGCTTGATCGAGATATCATTGTTGCCCTAGGAACTCCGATTGGTGAAGCTGCTATTGGAATTGTCAGGTTGAGTGGTAGTGGTTGCATTGCTCTGGTTGAAAAGTTTTTTGTTCCAAAGAAGAAGGGGCTTCTCTTGTCAAAAGTAGCCTCACACACTGTTCACCTTGGCGTTATTTGCGATCGAGAAGGAAAAGTTCTTGACGAGGTCCTCGTTAACGTGATGCGAGCCCCGCGCACCTATACGCGAGAAGATGTTGTTGAGGTTTATTGTCACGGAGGCATAGTTCCTGTTCGTGCTGTTTTGAGGCTTTTTTTGGAGAATGGGGCTCGACTTGCTGAGCCTGGTGAGTTTACTAAACGAGCGTTTCTTAATGGACGCATCGATTTGGCTCAGGCTGAGGCTGTCCTTGATGTGATCCGGGCGCGAACTGAAAACAGCGCCTTGATTGCCGTTAAGAACTTAAGGGGAGAACTATCGGAAGCAATTAACCGTACCCGCGCCACACTGCGTTCCTTGCTTATTCACGTTGAGGCTGAGATCGATTTCCCAGAAGATGTTGACGAGATGACTGTGGAGCAGAGGTTAAAACAACTCAGAGGATTGAAAAAAGATCTCGAAAAAATGATCAAAAGTTTCCACACTGGCAGGTACTACAGGGAAGGGCTTGCAACTGCTATTGTTGGAAAGCCAAATGTTGGTAAATCGACACTTCTCAATCTTTTTTTAGGTGAGGAAAGAGCAATTGTTACTGATATACCTGGAACAACGCGCGACCTTATTGAAGAAGTCGTCAATGTTCACGGGGTTCCCCTCCGTTTGATTGATACTGCTGGAATCCGAGAACATGTCGATGTAGTCGAAAAAATCGGAATTGAAAGAACTCGGCGAGTTATTCAAGATGCTGACCTCGTCCTTGTTCTCCTTGATGCCGCGGACGGACTCACTGAGGAAGACTTCCAAGTAATTAACATGGTCAAAGGAAAAAATGTCCTCCTGGTGGTCAATAAAATCGATTCACCAGTGAGGAAAATCGACAAAAAAATCCTTCATGAGGAATTATCTTTCCCTGTTATTGAGATCTCTGCAAAGCTCGGATGGGGCTTTGAAGAACTCAAAAATCAAATAATTGCTATGGTTGGAAATGGAGTAGTTGGTAAAGAAAGTTTTTTAGTCACAAATTTTCGTCATTTTTCTGCCCTTACAAAAGCCCTTAACAGTCTCAATGAGGCTGAAAAAGCTCTTCAACTTGGTCTTCCTCTAGATTGCCTTGCCGTCGATCTTTGGGAGGCGTGGAGTGCTCTTGGTGAAATAACAGGTGACACAGTTTCTGAAGAGGTAATTGAGCAAATCTTTAAAGAGTTTTGTGTAGGAAAATGATATGAATAGCGAGGTGGTTACGAGATTATTGAAGTTCTCGAAAAGGGTCTGCGAGAAATAGGAATTAGACTCGAGCGAGAAAAAGAAGAAATGTTTTTAAAGTACATTGAACTCCTCGACCAGTGGAACAGCAAGTGCAACCTGATCAAGATTCGGGATCATCTCGAACTCGTCGAATACCACTTTTTAGATTCACTACAAATTTTGAGGACCTGCAGTTGGGAAGGTCGATTGAGAGTAGTTGATATCGGCACAGGTGCTGGTTTTCCTGGTGTCCCTTTAAAAATCTGTTTGCCTAACTTAGAAATGTACTTGGTTGAAGCACAGAGACGACGCTGTGTTTTCTTGCAACAACTGATTGAGGAACTAAACCTTACGGGCTGCTATCTTTTGTGTAACCGTGCTGAAATTCTTGCTCACAATTTAGAATATAGGGCTGCTTTTGATCGTGTTGTAGTCAGGGCTGTTTCGTCTCTACCCGTTGTTTTGGAATTAGGCCTCCCTTTTTTAAAAGAGGGTGGTTTTCTTGTTGCCATGAGAGGGGTTGAGGTTCAAGATGAGATCAATAAGTCGAGCCGCGCCCTCAGTTTGTTAGGTGGCGAAGTTAACAAAATTGTGGAGTATCAAGTGGGTGAACGCAGACCTCATCATTTGCTCATTGTTAGAAAAGTATTCGCAACTCCCCCAAAATATCCTCGCAGGCCAGGAATTCCTCAAAAGAGGCCGCTTTGAAATTTTATTGTTGCCTCTTAGCAGGAACAAAGGACTTCTTGTCGAAGCAAGAAATGAGTAGTAGCGAGGGGGTCCCTTTGTGGCTTGGTCAATTTTTTTGAGGAATTCTCAGCGTTCTTTAGTCGTTAACATACCTATTGAAAAGATCCGAATAGGCAAGTTTCAGCCACGCTACAGTATAGATGAAGAGGAACTTCAAGAACTTGCTACTTCAATTCGCCAGGTTGGAGTAATTCAACCAGTTCTTGTGCGCCCTGCTGGAGATTACTATGAATTAATTGCTGGTGAAAGAAGGATGCGGGCTACTCAGCTTGCCGGATTAAAGGAAATACCTGCTATTGTCAGGGATATCTCCGATTCCGAAGCTGCTGCAATCGCCTTGGTTGAGAATTTACAGAGAAAGGGATTGCACTTTTTTGAAGAGGCAGATGGGTATGCCCGTTTGATCTCTGAGTTCAATATGACCCAAACTGATATTGCTAGAAGGATGGGCCTTAGCCAAAGTACAGTTGCTAACAAACTCAGGCTGTTGCGTTTATCTGAGTCAGTGAGAAAGAAGATTATTGAATTAGGTCTTTCAGAGCGTCATGCTCGCGCTCTTCTTGAACTTGAAAGCGAACAAGACCAGTTGGAGCTTTTAGAAATTATTGCCCGAAAAGAGATGACTGTCAAGGAGTGGGAGCAGCTCATTAGGCGAAAAAAAGGTCGATTTATTTCCCAGGAAATAAAAAAGGGGAAAGCGACTAAAAAGATGACTCCGATCATTAAGGACCTCAAGCTTTTCATGAATTCGCTTGAGCGCGGAATTAAGACACTGCGTGACGCCGGCTTGTATGTGGAATTGCACCACCATTATGAGGGCAACAAATTGCAGATCACTATCGAGGTTGAGGTCAGTGAAGAATAGGATTGTAGTTTACTGGAACGAAAAAATTAGATCTTATGACCTCAAGATTTCTTATCCCTGGGTTACTGTAGGCGACTATGAGCAAGCTTTTGTCCATTTTTCTTTTAAAAAAAGGTATAGAGCTTCTTGCTTAGGTTGTGCTCTTTGTTGTCAAGGGAGGATCCCTTTAACTCTGATTGATATCTACAGAATGATCAACGGTGGTGTCGGTCATGGTTTGAGTGTCGAAGAATGGGTCCTCCGTTTTGCTCATATTGAATTCATTGGGAACTGCGCTGACATTGTTTTAAAACTTGATGCAGATGGTTTTTGCAGCTTCCTTGATCCCAAAAGTCTTACCTGCACGATATATGAGTCAAGGCCTCTCGTCTGCAGCACTTATTTTTGCTGCCGTTTTTCCAAAGAATCGCGGCACCTAAGGAGTAGGATCATCAACCTAGGTGAGGATGAGCTTGTTCGTTACTTGCTCTCAAGAGACATTTCCAAGTATGACCCCAGATGGAACAGGCTCAACCCTCACGATTGGAAACCTAACTGTTTTACTGGGAAAACAAGCTACCAACAGGTAAGTATAAGGGAGGTCTGTGGTAGTTCATTGTGGCAGGCCTTTGTGAGAAAGAGCCGTTTAAATTGAGAATCGCGTTTCTGTCAAAACAATAGCCATTCTCGTCTTGGCACTGATTCGTTTTCAGAGCTTAGGAGTCGCCCCTTTAGGTAGGGCACTGCCTTCGAGAACAGCAGAGAAGCAAATACCTGCATCCCACTCGGCCAGCTTGCAATAACGCTTGCACGTGTGATATTAGTTGCCGGATTGTCGCCTGCTTCGACATGAAGCAAAAAGAACCATGGCTTCTGGTAACGAATGTGAAGGATGAACCTTTCTCTCGGTACTACTCCCGCATGAAGGTTGAGGAGTTATTCAAGGATCTCAAAAACGAGCATCAGGACTTTAAGCTCCGGGGCCTTGGGCTGACCTATTGCCGGGACGTTACAAGGGTCTTTTGCTCACTGTGGGCTATGCCTACTTTCTTCTCACCCTAATCGGCCTCTAGGCCGAAGGAAAACGGCTTTACCGAATGCTTTTTGAGTGAACACTGAAAGGAAGTGGACCCTTGCTCCCTTTCCTGGAAACGAACCCTGTGGCATACAACACCTCTCCTCAGGTCCTTGGTTTTCGGGCAGGCAGCGGAACTCCTAGATACCGCGGTCTGAAAAGGTGGGGATAGCTCAGCTAATGGAACATATTGACGTTTGTGTTTCCCTGAACCCAGGGTTAGACGAATGATAAGAGCTTTTAGCTCCTTATCGATTTCGGGTTGACTCCTCAAAAACAACCTTCTCTTCCAGGACGTATTCCTTGCTGCCATATCCAGGTGCTGGAGGAAGAGGCGGGCTGGAAGCTATTTCTTGCACCTCTAATGATTGAGAGGAAAAAGGGTCATCCCAAAAAAGCCAATATGGTCAAAATCACTCCAGCCCTGGCAGAGCAAACCGATTGTTCGAGGTTCCGAAATCTCCGCAAGATTTATGAGGGTCAATTACGCCTGGCACTTTGGTTTTGTCCAACCGGACTGATCATTAGCTGTGTAGCGATTGATGACTTCGCTGACTAACGCCAGCCCGGCAACGGGGGTCAGATGTTCTTCACATTAAAAACATTGCTGCCTCGTTGCTTCGAAAAATACGCACTTTAACCGTGTCGCGTTTTGTCCCTGGTGTCCTGGGCCGTGCGGGCAGAACGTCAACCCGGCAGGAGACAGCTTGAAGATGAAGCGCGTGCCGTCTGGCGAAGGGTCTCCGATTCATCCCAGTTTTAACTGTGAGAGGTGGCATGAACGGGCGCTGTCGGCCCGTCCCGGCTGGGCAGGATGCCAACAGCTACCGGTCTTCTAGGTGGGAGCACTGCATGCTGGGCGTTTTGAACCCTCCCCCGTTTGGAAGCTCTTGCGACTGGCTGTTTCGGGCGGGACTCCAGAAGCCCGTGCCCCGCTTGTTCTGTTAGATGGGAAGCCGGCAAAATACATATCCTTCCTATGCTGTCACATTGTTGTCTTTTATCTCAGCAGAGTCTTCCTCATTCAGAAGACTTGCTCAGGTAGCGTCTATCAGGTAGCGTATAAGAGAAAGCGAGGTGAAGCGTTGTTTCTGAAGGGTGGCACCCCGGTGCGAATTGAGGGTATTGTTGGGATTGAAGGAAATAGTGCTTCTGTGATCTGTCCCAGATGTGGCACAATCTGGCAAACAACCTCAATAATAGCAGTATTTAGTGAAGAAGAGCAGGAAAAGTTTTGGAGTGGCCAAGGCTGCCCTGATTGTATGGGGTTTAGTTTTTAGAAAACCGGGGGAGTGCGAGGGGGCAGTAATCCCCCTCAATTCATTGAGGGATACACGGACCTCCTCGCCTTGGTATATTTACATCCTCTTCCCTATGTAATACCATGATGGTATGAAGAAGGAAGCTTGGAAATCAGCCGGAACAGCGGTCTACAACATCAACTACCACTTTGTATGGTCAACGAAGTACCGCCGCAAAGTGCTTTTCCCACCAGTAGACAGAACTCTGAAGATGGCGATTACTGCCCTCTGTACGGAGCACGGTTACGAATTACTGGCTCTGGAGGTCATGCCCGACCACGTACATGTATTTCTCTCTGCTTCTCCCAAAACAGCCCCGGCGGTGATAGCTAAGGTGCTGAAGGGTTCCACGGCCCGAACGCTCTTTACCAAACACCCAGAACTTAAGGCTAAGCTCTGGGGCGGCCACTTATGGAACCCGGGCTATTATGTAGGCACAGCAGGGCAAGTTTCCAGAGAGACCATCAGGCGGTACATCGAGGCCCAGAAAACAGACGAAGGAGGTGAATAAGTGCCCCTGATCACCATCAAAGCGCAGGTCCACGCAGATCCTCAGACCAAAGCTGTTCTAAAAGACGCCATGTTCTGCGCTACCAAGGTCTACAACGGTCTCCTTTGGCACCTTCGGAAGGAGCATGAAGAAACTGGTGAAGTGGATATTTCCCGCAAGAACCTCAACCGGATCTTAACTTAAAAGGATTTCCCCGGGCGAAGGGCTACTACTCGATGTCCGTTCAGCTCACCCGGGACGAGGTGCGGGGGGCATACAAATCTTTCTTTGCCCTCAAGAAGAAGGGTCTCACGCGGCACCATGCTCCCGGCTTCCGGCGCAAGGACCAGCTTTCGCCTCTCAAGTAAGTGCAGAGCGGCTTCAAGGTAGAAGGAGACAAAGTTACGCTGAGCCTAGGCACCAGCCGGGAGGATGGAGTAAAGCAAGTTTCTTTCCGCATATCCCACCGTCCCGGTATAAAATACAAGCGGGTGCGGGATCTTTCCATCACCTACGACAAGGTATCCGGGCGCATAGAAGCCCGTCTGGTGGTGGAGGTAGAGGCCCGTGAGAACAATGGAGCGGGGAAGGTGGCGGTAGACCTGGGTGAGACCGTAATGATGGCCTGCGCTTTTGACGATGGAACCGTTCTGCTCTACTCCGGGAGACTCATCAAGGCTGTAAGGCGGTACTGGCAGAAGGTGCGTGCGAACCTCAAACAGAACTCCCGCAGGTGGAAAAGAATAGCGCACCGGGAGAAGAAGCAGGTGGAACACTTGCTGCATGCAGCCACATCTCACCTTATTGCCGAGTGTGTGCAAAAGGGTGTGAAGGAGATAGCCATAGGGAATCTAAACGGCATCCGTGAAAGCATCGCCTACGGGGATCGGCTGAACCAGCGTCTGCATGCTTGGCCGTACCGGAAGTTGGCCAACATGCTCAAGTACAAAGGTGCGCTGGTGGGGATTCTGGTGCGGGACGACGTAGATGAAGAGAACACATCCATTACCTGCCACGCCTGCGCACAAGTTGCGGCTTCCAACAGGAGGCACCGGGGCTTGTACGCGTGTTCCTGTGGCTGGAGGGCACAGGCGGACGTAAACGGCGCCCTGAACATCTTCGAGAGAGCTTTCCAGGTATCTCCCGTGAAGGGGAGTAGTGGCCGTGTGGCGCGGCCCGCAGTCGTGTCATACCGGTTGGGATGGCACGGCGTCGCTGAACCGAAGCGCAAGGGTAAGTTTTTGCGTGCATCCGCCTGAGGATGCCCCTCAATTTATTGAGGGGAGGACATCACTGAGTCCCACAGCTTTCCTAGCGAAAGGAGGGAAATCCTGGTATTAGCTCACCTTAGCCGGTTTCACGGTTAAGGTATATAGTGCCAGGTGCCAGTATTGCTTTGGAGGAGGAAGAGGTGGGAAGAAAAAAAAGAGACGTTCCACGTGGAACACTCTCCAGGACATTCGGGAAGAATCGTAGCAATTGCCAATCAAAAAGGCGGGGTGGCCAAGACAACAACAGCAATTAACCTAAGTGCTTGTTTGGCGAAGAAGGGGAAGAAAGTGCTTGTAGTAGATATTGATCCCCAGGGTAATGCTACAAGTGGTCTTGGAGTGGACAGGAACAATCTTAAAAAGTGTATCTACAATCTACTTCTTGGAGAGGTTCCTGTGGAAGAAGTGATCATTAACACCGAATTTCCTGGACTCGATCTGATCCCGGCAACAATCAACCTTGCAGGTGCAGAGATCGAACTTGTCAGCTTCCCTGATCGGGAGACAAGGCTGCGGGGTGGGTTGCGAAAGATTCGAAACAACTACGATTATACTTATATTGACTGTCCACCATCACTTGGTCTGTTGACGATTAATGCCCTTACTGCTGCTGATAGTGTATTGATCCCAATTCAGTGTGAGTATTACGCACTCGAGGGATTGGGACAGTTGCTCGAAACGATCAAACTGGTCAGGCAATCCCTCAATCCTCTCCTGGAGCTTGAGGGAGTTTTGCTGACGATGTTTGACGCCAGGACGAACCTTTCGATCCAGGTCGCCGAAGAAGTCAAAGACTTTTTCGGGGATAAAGTTTTCCGAACAGTAATCCCAAGAAATGTTCGTTTGAGTGAGGCACCGAGTCATGGCAAACCAGTAATTTTCTACGATTCTCGCTCACGCGGCGCAATTTTTTACAGCGAGCTCGCCGAGGAAGTGATCTCTAGTGAAGAATAAGGGATTAGGAAAAGGCCTGCGAGCCCTGATCCCCCCATCGTCTGGTGGGTTTGTCGGAGAAGAAATCTTGGAGATTCCCGTTGATAAGATTCAACCCGGGGCAACACAGGCGCGACAGGAATTTGATCAACAGTCTCTGCGTGAACTTGCGGAATCGATCAGACGCCATGGAGTCATTCAACCGGTTCTTGTTCGCCCGATCGAAAACGGCAGATATGAGTTAATAGTTGGTGAACGTCGCTGGAGGGCCTCCCAAATTGCTGGTCTAAAAACAATTCCCGCGGTAGTGAAAAAAGTTGACTTAATGACCTCCAGTGAAATGATGCTGGTAGAAAACTTGCAACGCAAGGATCTTAACCCTGTTGAAGAAGCTGCTGCATATAAGAGGTTGCTGGATGAATTCGGGCTAACTCAGGAAGAGATCTCTCGCAGGGTTGGAAAAAGCAGACCTTATGTCACAAATATGCTTCGCCTCCTCCAATTGCCTGAAGAGGTTTTGCAACTGCTCGCCAAAGGAGTCATCACCACGGGTCATGGCAAGGTGCTCCTTGGTGTTACTGATCCTCAACTACAGGTGGCTTTGGCTCGAGAGGTTGCGGAAAAGCAACTCTCAGTTCGCCACCTGGAAAAGAGGGTACGAACAGTTCTTCAAGAAAAACGAGGTCATTCCAAAGGTTCTGTAGAAGAAAAGCGGAAAGAAAAAGACGAAAGATATGCCGGTCTGGAGAAACGGCTTACTGAGGTTTTGGGGGCCCGGGTGAAGGTTAAGCCAGGAAAGCGCGGTGGTCGGATCGAAATCATCTGTTCAAAAGACTCCGAATTTGAAAGAATCATTGGACATTTGGCTAAACTATTTCATGGATGAACTAAAGTTGTGAGAAAACTTGTAGTAAGCGGCACTGATTGCTGCTTGGTAAACCTCTTTGATGCTAATCCCTTTCTCTCGAGCGACCGATGCACATGATTCGAATTCTGGGGCGATGTTTTCCAGTTTTTTTGTCCCGTCTAATTGTTTGGAGAAGCCTAGTTTTACGGTTACCTTCCCATAAGGAGTGTCTACTTCGACGAAGGAGCGGCTCAGCTTGTAGCGCTGGACTGGAAACCAGCGTACACCTAAAGCTGTGGTGTGTTGGAAGATTAGCTTGCAAAGGGTGAGCAACTTTTCCTGAGGAGAGAGTATAGATATTAATGTCCCTGGCCTTCCTTTTTTCATCATCGCCGGGATGAAAGTGACATCGAGAGCCCCTTCTGTTTCTAGTTGGCCGCGGAGATAGGACAAGAACTCGGGGTTGTGGTCATCAACCTGGGTTTCCAGGATGATTACTTGGTCACTCTCAAATGGTAAGTACTCCTGCTCTTCTTCAGAAGCGCTTTCTCCTAGCCAAGCGCGGAGGATGTTGGGTTGAGGCAGTTCAAGGCTACCTGCACCATGTCCGAACTTCTTCCAAAGTGCAGGTGGTGGGGGTCCAAAGCAGTTTGCCAGGGAGGTTGCGAGCAAAGCCCCTGTCGGGGTGACCAGTTCTGCCTCTAAAGGAACCCCGTACGTGGGAACTTGCTTGAGGAGTTCGAGGGTAGCTGGAGCAGGTAGAGGTAGGATTCCGTGGGCACACTTAACCACTCCCCTTCCTAAGGGTAAAGGTGAACAGTGTATTTTTTTGATTCCAAGAGCACGGACACCAGTAAAGACTCCTGCGAGGTCAACAAGGGTGTCGAGACCACCTAGTTCGTGAAAATGAACATCTTGCGGATCTTCGCCGTGAACTGCGGCTTCAGCCTGGGCAAGTCTTAGGATAGAGTCTTTGACCTTTTGGGAGATTTCCGGAGCGAGTTCACCTGCAGCGAGGATCTCCAGAAGTTCCCGACAGGAGCGGTGGTTTGGCTGAGGTTGCAGAGGTTTAAAGACCACCTTTTTTGCCCTGATCCCTGCCTTCTTCGTTGCCCTTACCTCAACCTCGATCGGGAGACGCAACTGTTTCACCAACTTTTTCAGTTCTGCGAGGGAAAAACCAAGATCAAGTAAAGCCGCCAGCATCATGTCACCACTGATCCCAGAAAAACAATCAAGATATAGAACCTTCATTTTTTGTTCCTCCACTTCTGGTGATGAGGTGGGCGTAAAAGGCAGCTCCAAATCCGTTGTCGATGTTGACGACACTAACACCAGGGGCACAGCTGTTGAGCATCGTCAGCAAGGGAGCGAGTCCCTGAAAATTCGCCCCATAGCCTGTGCTTGTAGGGACGGCGATTACGGGTCTATCCACGAGACCGGCAACAATGCTGGGCAAAGCCCCGTCCATACCTGCGACAACGATTATAGCCAAAGCACTTGATAGGTTCGGTAGAAAAGAAAACAGCCGATGGAGGCCAGCTACCCCGATGTCGTAGATGCGCTCGACTTCGTTTTCAAGGATTTTTGCTGTTAGAGCAGCTTCTTCGGCAACAGGGAGGTCTGCCGTTCCTGCGGTGACCACTGTAATCTTTCCCCAGATAGGTTTTTCTGGAATTTCGCCGATGACAAGGAGCTTGGCCTCTGGATGGTAGTGCGCAGAGGGAATCTGGGCGATGACCGCTTTCGCTGTCTTTTTGTTAACTTTCGTTGCCAGAATCCTGTGGTTGTGCTTGCGGAGCTCTTCGATAATTTGAAGAACCTGCTCTGGAGTTTTCCCTTTGCAATAAACGACTTCCGGAAAGCCCAAGCGCAGGGTTCTGTGGTGGTCGATCTTGGCAAAGCCCAGGTCCTGGTATGGGAGGTGTTTTAGCTTGTGCATCGCCTCAGTAACAGTGATTGCTCCCGTGCGCACGCTTTCGAGCAATTTTCTGACTTTTTCTTCTGGTGACATCGTCAACACCTGCATTTCTCTTGTGAGAAAAGTTTACTTGTGGCTGTAGGATGGTGTCAAGTAGCTGTTTTTGGAATGTTGGCGACAGGGAAGGGAGTGAGCATGGTGGTTTTTGCAGACCGGAGTGATGCTGGTAAGAGGCTTGCCGAAAAGTTGCTCAAGTATAAAGGTGAGCACCTGCTTGTTTTGGGTATACCGCGTGGCGGTGTTATCGTTGCTGCTGAGGTAGCAAAAGCTTTAAAAGCACCTCTTGATGTGGTAATAGCCCGGAAAATAGGAGCTCCTTTTAACAGCGAATTGGCTGTTGGTGCTGTTGCCCCTGATGGAAGCGTGCTTTATGACGAGAAGATGCTCAGTTATTTTGGTATCGATAAAGGTGTTTTTGAGAACCAGATTGCTGCCGAGGTCGCCGAGATCGAGCGGCGGCTGCGTCTCTATAGGGGAGAGAAGGAAGGTTTTAATTGTGCAGACAAGGTGGTGATCCTGGTTGATGACGGCATTGCCACGGGGTTTACTGTTCAGGCAGCGCTTCGCTTCCTCAGAAAGCAACAACCAAAGCGCTTGGTATTGGCAGTTCCTGTGATTCCCAGAGACACCGCAGCACGGCTCAACGAGGTAGTTGACGAACTGGTTGCCTTGCTAATTCCTGACGTTTTTTACGCTGTTGGCCAGTTTTACAGGGATTTTCGGCAGACAACAGATCAGGAAGTTATAGCTGTACTCACGCATAATAATCAACGAAATGATTCAGAATAGATGAAGCAAATAATTGCTGCAAAGGGGGTAAGTGACATTGCAAGTTGTAGCTGTTGAGGAAGGCCTCTCTCAGATAAGCCGAGCACTTAGAGATGCCGGCTATGAAGTAACGAAGCTAAAACCTGAAGAACTGAAAAAGGCTAGAGCAATTGTCGTCAGTGGGATTGATACAGATGTTCTTCAATTCCAGGATGTTACGACAGAGGCTCCGGTTATCAGTGCTGAGGGGAGAACAGCAGAAGAGGTTGTCGAGGAGGTTAAGAGAAGGATCAGGTGACAGCCGCAAAGGCTGTTATTTTTTGCGTGCCCGGCATGGGCGTTGGCTATAGGGTGAAAGTCCCGAACGACGAAGGTAGCAGTAGTCGTTAGCTTAAGGCAAGGGTG
>LGFL01000099.1 GCA_001508855.1 Thermoanaerobacterales bacterium 50_218 | reverse complement strand
ATTAACATTCAGGCATATGAGGACGACAAAGGTCTTGCCCAGGTGATTATCGGGGGGCGTCCCCTGGTTCAGGGGGTGCACTTTTACGGTCTTGTGGCAAGAGAAGATCCTGCAAGTGAAGCCGGTTATGCAGGAGTTTACTGGGAGGCTGACGGGGAACCTGTTCAGGTCGAAGGCGGAACTTTGCGTGGTTTGATGGAGATGCGGGGTTACACCGTTGGTAGTGAAGAAGTTGGATTTATCCCTTCGATCAGGAACCAACTGGATACCCTTGCGGTTACCTTTGCTGACGAATTCAATGCTATCCATGCGCTTATACGTAGAGATGATGATGGGAATCTTGTTCTTCCTCACGGATTATCAACGGGAAGCTATGACGTTGATTTCTTCACCTTTACAGATCCGAATAACGAGGGGGCAGGGACGATCACGGTCAATCCGGTGATTCTCGAGGACCTCAATAAAATCGCTGCTGCCACCGGGTTTCTTGTTGATAAGCCACCAACCGAGGGTCATTACGAGTTAATAACGATAGAAGATGGTCAACAAAAACAACAAAAATATGTGGTTTGGGAAACAGGTGATGGCAGCAATGCCTTGGCACTAGCCCAGTTGAAGCACGAGCTCACCATGGTGCTTCCTGGGAATGAGCAGCCCACAGGGACTTTTGAGGACTATTATCGGGCGGTCATCGGCCAACTGGGTGTCGCCGGACAGGAAGCACGCAGAATGGTAGAAAACCAAGAACTGCTGGTATCCCAGTTGCAAAACAACCGGGAGTCAGTTTCCGGGGTCTCCCTTGATGAGGAGATGGTCAACATGATCCGTTTCCAGCACGCCTACAATGCCGCTGCCCGCATGGTGACCGTTATTGATGAGATGTTAGACAGGATCATCAATCAGATGGGTCTTGTTGGCCGCTGATCCCATCAGGTTCTCGATCTCTTTGCTGTAGTAAGCTCGTCTGGCAGTATCTGTGATCATCTTCAGGTTGTGCCGCGCCACCGCAAGGGCGGCATTTTTGCTTCCTTCGGCAAGGTGGAGAGCGGTTTCCGCATCAGCCTGCACAGGTTTGTAAGAAAGGGGAAGAGATTCTTTAATCATCAGCATCAACTTATTGGCCCAGGAGGCAATTCTCAGGGGAACCTCGATGGCCTGGTCAGGGCCTTGAGGATCTCCTTCAACAACCAGTCTGTAAGCGAGGCCGTCAGCCTGTGCCAGTTCAAGGCATTGGTTGGAGACCTCTTCTGCCTTTGCGAGCATTTGGCTCCAGTACTCTTCCCCGGAATCGGTTTCCCCGCTTTTGCCTTTGCGCAGGTTGACCCTACAGACCATGGCGAAGAGGGAAGCAGCCTGCGCTCCCCCGAGAGCAGCGGCGGCACCCGCGCTTGGAAAAAGGGAGTCTGCTGCCAGTTCAGCAAGGTAGTCGGCAACTTTTAAGTCTTTGATCATGGGTAAATTTGCCATTTGCTCTTTTCTCCCTTTGCTCTGGTTTAATCTTGCCTTCTCTTATCAACAATTTCTCCAGACTTTTTGTTTTACCTTCCCGGTAAGCAACAGGATCAAGAACAGGCTAAAAATTGGCTGAATTTTTGAAAAATGAAGGAAACACGGGGTAAAAAACCCGCAAACCTGCTGAATTTGAGCTTCAAGCTGGGTGTCGAAAAACCCGAATAAAAAACTAGATTGAATGGATTGAGGGGGAAGCTCAATTGCGGGTCACCAGTAGTATGCTCATTAACAACTTCGTGAGGAACATGCAGATCAACCTGAGGAGGCTGGAACAGATTCAGGATACCCTGGCTTCAGGGAAAAAGCTGCGCCGCCCTTCTGATGACCCTGTAGGTGTTGTCGGGTCACTATATCTCCGCAGTGACCTGGGAGAGTATGAGCAGTACATCGGCAACATTGAGGATGCCAAGACTTGGATGGAAATTACTGATAGTGCCCTTGACAATGCTACTGAGGTCCTGCAGAGGGCGCGGGAACTTGCCCTCTACGGGGCGAATGGGACCTTGCCGCAGGAGTCACGTGATGCTCTGGCGCGTGAGGTCGAGCAGTTGCGGGAGCAACTGGTGTTGATCGCCAACACCACTTTGGGGGGTCGCTACATTTTTGGAGGCACCCGGACCGAGAAGCCGCCAGCTGATTCCGCAGATCCCAAAAATATTCAGTGGGAAGGCAACGAAGAAAATATCGAGTACGAAGTAGCACCTGGTGTAACTCTTCCGGTGAACTGCAATGGGAAATTCGTTTTTGCAGGGATTTTTACGCGTGAAAACGGCGAAAAGGTTCAAGGCCCTAATGCTTTTGAAGTTTTGAAAAATTTGGCGGATGACTTGGGAGATCCCAAAAAGATCGGAGATATTGATAAAGTCATCGGAGAGATTGATGAGGTCATCGACAGGATCATCGAGACCCGGGGTGAACTCGGAGCGCGAATTAACAGAGCGGAAATGGCTCTTGACCGCATGCAACAGCAGCAGATCAAACAGATTGAACTCCTGGCCTCTGCCGAGGATGCTGATATTGCTGAAACCATCGTTGATCTGAAGGCCCAGGAAAACGTTTATCGGGTCTGTCTGGCGACTGGAGCGCGGATCATCATGCCTACACTGATCGATTTCCTTCGCTGAGGGTGAAGGTGTGTGGTCCCTCAAGTAGAGATTCACCAGCAGTTTGGTCAGATTGCCGTCGAGATAGTTCCTCCTGAGACTCGGATCTGGAGGAAGTGGCCGGAGCTTTCTTTACACACTGAACCTCCCCGCGTTGAAATTACCCCTGGGAATGTGGAGCTAGAGATCAGTTACGAACAGCCCCAGGCTGATCTGGGTTTTTATCGTCCGCTTCCTTTTGCCCGTTACGGAGGAGAGGAGGGGAAGGAAGCTGCCCTCAGGGCTGTTGCTGCTTATGCTGTTGAAGGTGACCGAATCGCCCAAATCGAAGACCCGAATTTTTCTTTTGCTGAGCTTGTGGAGTTGTTGTGGGAGCGGACAACAAA
>LGFL01000005.1 GCA_001508855.1 Thermoanaerobacterales bacterium 50_218 | reverse complement strand
AACTCGCGGGGCACCCCTATTCTGACCCCTTTGATGTCAGCGTTCAGGTAAGTCGTATAATCGGGTATCTCCACCGGGGCTGATGTCGAATCAAAGGGATCGTGACCAGCAATAACATTGAGAACGAGGGCGCAGTCGTGGACATCCCTGGTCAAGGGCCCAATCTGGTCGAGGGAGGAAGCAAAAGCCACAAGACCGAAACGGGAAACGAGCCCATATGTCGGCTTCAATCCCACGATTCCACAGAAGGAAGCAGGCTGCCTGATGGAACCACCGGTATCTGAGCCGAGAGCAAAAATGGCCTCACCTGCCGCCACCGCTGCTGCAGAGCCACCACTGGAACCACCCGGCACACACTCCAAATCCCAGGGATTACGTGTCGGGAAGAAAGCCGAGTTCTCAGTTGAAGAGCCCATGGCAAACTCGTCCATGTTAAGTTTCCCGGTGAAAACCACCATTTCCCCGGCCAGTTTCTTAACCACTGTGGCATCATAAGGAGGGATGAAATTTTCCAGAATCCTGGAAGCACAAGTTGTGCGCACATTTCTCGTGCAGAGGTTGTCTTTCAACCCAGCCGGAATTCCCGCCAGAGGTCCCAGTTTTTCTCCCTGTTGCCTCTTTTCGTCAACACATCTGGCAGTAGCCACCGCTTCTTCCTCGGTGATGGTGATGTAGGCCTGGACTTTTTCCTCAACTTGCCGGATGCGCTTGAGAACAGCAGCAGCGAGTTCTTCAGCAGAAATCTCCCTTTTTTGAAGCATACCTGCCAGTTGGTGGGCTGTTAAATAAAAAAGCTCCATGTTCTAAACCCCTTTACCAGTTTCTAAATAATCCGGGGAACTCTGAAATAGTTTCCATCACGATCTGGAGCATTCTTGAGGGCATCCTCAAGAGAAAGAGTTTTCCCTACCTCATCAGGCCTGGTCACATTGCGCAGGGGCAGAACGTGGTAGGTCGGCTCCACTTCAGATGTATCCACCCTGTTGATGATCTCGGCATAGTCAAGAATCGCACTCAACTGGGAACGAAATTTTTCCTTTTCATCTTCACTTAAAGCCAGGCGTGCCAGCAATGAAACGTGTTCTACCAGCTCTCTGCTCAGTTTCACTGATTTTTTACTGCCTCCTCCCAGAAGACCTCACCATACGCCTAAATTATAACAAAAGAGCCAGAACCCCGCAACTCACAGGAATTGCTCCAGTCCTGGCTCTGCTCGCATTGTCTTCCCCCAAAAAATTAAGCCCATTACAGCTTCTCCAGCAGTTGCTCGATGCACCCTTTCAAGGAATCAGCCTGCAAAGGCTTCCCGAGAAGGTTGGACTGGGCCACACCAATAGAAAAGTTGACCACCCCGGCGACATCGATTCCCCGCTGGCGCAGCTCCTGCCTGAGGAGCGGTTCAGTAGTCTCGTCAACCTTATTCAAGACCACAAGACACTTCTTCCCTGCTTCTTCGGTGAGCACTTTTGCCTTTTCCGCGAGCAGAACAGCATCGTGAGAAGGGTCAACTACGACAACTACAACATCAGCACCCTCAAACACACCTCTTCCGAAGTGCTCGATTCCAGCCTCGGTGTCCACGAGAACCCACTGCCTTTCTCCTACATCGAGCTGTTTGAGGAAGGCGCGGGAAATTGCTCCCATCGGGCAGGCACAGCCCTCCATACTGTGCTCGATCTTACCAACCCTCAGGAAACCGAGATGACCATTCCAATTCACACACTCCCTAGGGAGAGTGCCCAGAGTGAGTTCGCCTTCAAAAAGCTGCACACCTTCACCTTTCCCCTGGCGCAAGCTGGCCAGGAGCTTTTCCCGAACTGCAGGCTTCCCTCCCAGGTAGTCCATCAAGGTCTTCGCTGGTGGGGCAATACCTAGCATCTTTCCAAGACCAAGGTTGGATTCGTCGACATCGACAACAAGGGCATCTTCACCCTTCTCTCCGAGAAGGCGCGCCAGCAAGGTCACAAGGGTGCTCTTTCCGCTTCCACCACGACCACTGACAATTACTTTAGGCACTTGGCAAAACCTCCCCTATTTTTTGACTACTGAAAATGTGCGCTAAAACCAAAAAACCATGGTAGGCCACTTCCTGCTTCTGCAGGATCTTCGGCCTCCATGGCCCATCCCTTGCTCACTTTTACTATTTCGCTGCCTACCCAGGAAAATCCTCCTTTTCTCTATCTTCCTTGCGACCAGACTTTTCGACCAGCTCCATAAAAGCCTTCTCATCTAGGAGAGTGATTCCCAGTTGGCGCGCCTGGTCGTACTTCCTGCCCGGGTTCTCCCCAACAACGACATAATCGGTCTTCCGGCTCACACTTGAGGTCACCGTTCCCCCCAATTCCTTGATCAGCTTTTCTGCCTCCTTGCGGGGGATGGAAAGTGCACCCGTGAGCACGAACTGTTTTCCTGCGAGCGGCTTTTCAGCAGCTTTTGCCTCAGCTTTCTCTTCCTTCGTTTTTACCCCAGCCTTGGCCAGCTTCTCCAGAACCTTTTTGGTCTGTTCTTCCCGGAAAAACGAAACAATACTGGCGGCGATCTTTGGCCCAATCTCCGGAATTCCGGTCAAGTCCTCGATGCTGGCACTTGCCAGAGCATCGATCGAGCCAAACCTCTCAGCGAGAATCTCGGCAGCTCGAACCCCCACATAGCGGATCCCCAGTGCATAGATGAGGCGAGCAAGCCCCCGATTTTTACTGCGTTCGATCGCCTGCAAGAGGTTAGTGGCTGATTTTTCTCCCATCCGCTCCAATCCCACAAGGTCTTCCTTGCGGAGATAGTAGAGATCTGCAGGGTCTTTAACCAGCCCCCTGTCAACCAACTGGTTGACTAGGGCGGGACCAATACCTTCAATGTCCATCGCTTCTCTGGAAACGAAGTGGAGAATTGCCTCCTTCAAGCGGGCAGGACAGGCAATCCCGGTGCAACGGACTGCCACCTCTCCCTCGGGACGGATAACCCTGGCCCCACACACAGGGCAGTATTCAGGCATTCGAAAGACCTTTTCTTCACCTGTGCGCCTCTCTGGAAGGGAACGGACAACCTCGGGGATCACATCTCCTGCCCTCTGGACAACAACATAGTCACCGATCCTAATGTCTTTTTCCCGAATCATGTCCTCATTGTGTAGAGTTGCCCTCGAAACAGTGACACCACCAACCTGAACGGGATCGAGAACCGCGGTCGGAGTGAGTACACCGGTGCGTCCGACCCTGACAATGATGTCCCTAACCCTAGTCACCGCCTGTTCAGCAGGGAACTTATAGGCAATCGCCCAACGCGGGCTTTTGGCTGTAGTTCCCAGTGAGTTCTGGAGGGCAAGAGAATTGACCTTGACTACCATTCCATCGATCTCATAATTGAGGTCATGCCTCTTTTCGGTCCACTCCAGGCAATACTCAATAACCTCTTCGATATTCTGGCAGTGACACCAGTGTTCCTGCACAGGAAGCCCCAGTTTTTTCAGAAACTCGAGCGCTTCGACCTGGGTTTTAATTTCCTCACCTTCGATCACCAGAATTTGATAGAGGTAAATTCCGAGAGTGCGGCTGGCCGTAACCTTGGGATCGAGTTGCCTGATCGAGCCGGCGGCAGCATTGCGTGGGTTGGCAAATGGGGGCTCTCCACTGTTTTCTCTCTCCTCATTGAGACGGGCAAAAGCCTTTTTGGGCATGAAGGCTTCCCCACGGACAACCAGGCGCCTGGGAGCACTAGGCAAGACAAGCGGCAAAATCCGGATCATTTTCAGGTTTTCGGTGACGTCCTCTCCAGTATACCCATCCCCGCGGGTAGCACCCTGGACGAAGATCCCGTTTTCGTAGGTAAGAGCGACACTGAGACCATCGATCTTGGGTTCGACAACGTAATCCACATCTGTCCCTGCCAGTTGTCTGACCCTCCGGTCAAAATCTCGCAGTTCCTCGGGTTCAAAGGCATTGGCCAGACTCAGCAGGGGAACCGGGTGCTCCACACTTTGGAACTCCGGAAGCGGCTCTCCCCCCACCCTCTGGGTCGGCGAATCCGGGGTCACCAATTCCGGGAACTGTTTTTCCAGTTCCACAAGCTCCCGGACGAGGGCATCGTACTCCGCATCTGTGATTATCGGGCTATCGAGAACGTAGTAGTAGTAGTCGTGCTTGCGGATCTCCTTTCTCAGTTCTTCGACCCTTTTTCGCGCTTCTTCCAGAAGCAGAAAAACCACCCCCCAAACGTCTAGTCTGGGAATCAGTGGAAAGCGGCAAGCCTGGCCAGAGGAGGAACAACCTGCTTCTTGCGAGACATCACACCCTGGAGAAAAACCCGGTTGTTCCGCACCTCCTGACCGAAGGCCTCTTCGACAATCTTTGCGGCACGACCGGTCACGAGGAGTTCGGTCCCCTCCCTGATGATGTCGGTCAACATCATCAAAACCAGGTCATAACTTTCCTCCTCGGCAATCTTCTCCATTTCTTGGAGAAGTGCCTTCTTCACGTCCTCCAGGCCTGATGTTGCCATTGCCTCAACCTGACCGATCCCTACCTTAAGGTTACCCAAACGGAACTCTTTGAAATCTTCTTTCAAGATTTCTTTCGCAGGGCGCTCAGCAAGAGCAGAACCGGCCTCGAACATCGAGTAACCGAAGGACTCGATCTTCAACCCCGCCAGTGTGGCCATTTCCCTGCAAATGGTCACATCAACATGGGTACAGGTGGGAGACTTGAAAAGGACGGTATCTGAAAGGATCCCTGCGCAGAGGAGACCGGCATTGAGTGGTGAAGGCTCTTTCCCCTGCTCCCGGTAAATCTTGCCGATGATCGTGCAGGTGCTTCCAACAGGTTCGCAGCGGAAGTAAAGAGGTTCCCCTGTCTGGACGTCACCCAGGCGGTGGTGGTCGATAATCTCGAGGATCTCTGCTTGCTCGATACCGGGAACAGCCTGGGCCCTTTCATTGTGATCCACCAGAATCACCCGCTTGCGCCGCAGGGCAAGCAGGTCATAACGGGCAATCATCCCCAGAAGGTGGTTCTGTTCATCAACAACCGGATAATTGCGGAACCTGGTCTCCAGCATCACCTGCTTGACATGGTCAACGAGGTCATCATCAACAAAAGTGACCAGCCCTTCTGTTTTCATCAGCGTCGAAACCGGAGCCGCGAGAATCTCCCGCGCCCTTCCCACATTTCCTGCCAGGTCCTCCAGACCGAGCTCCACCAGCAGGTGATGAGCGACATCCCCAATCGTGAAAAGTCCGAGCAGGCGCCCCTGTTGATCGACCACTGGGAGGGTTTTCACCTGGTGCTGTCTCATCAGCTTTCCGGCTTCCTGAAGGGTGGTCTCCGGGTGGCAACTGATCACCTCTTTTCCCTCGAGCATATCCGCCACCCTGGCGTAAACATCGGCAATCAAAGGAGGGGGTTCGACTCCAAAGTAGTTGAGCACAAAAGCAGTTTCTCTGTTGATCTGTCCTACCCGCCCCGCTTGTATATCAGAAAACCCCATTTCTCTTTTGAAAGCAGCATAAACGAGAGCAGAACAGATGGCGTCTGTGTCTGGATTGGTATGGCCTAAAACCCAGATTCTTCTCTCCATCCAGATCCACCTCCCTGAAGCGAAACCTTTACTTGACCCACCGACTTTTTAAGAGAGCTTCTTAAGAGGTGCGTACTTCACCAGCAGGTGTTTCAACCCGGCTTCTTCGAAAGCCACAAAGATCTCCAGATCACCACCAGGCCCAATCTTCGTTTCTGTGACCACTCCGACACCAAATTTGGCGTGCTCCACTCTCTCCCCGACTCGGAACTCCTCCACCTGGGCACAGGATGTGGCCGCACACTCCTGGGATCCCGGCGAGGACTCGAGAAGCTCACGTGCCGTAAACACTGAAGGCCGGGCCGGTCTGGTTTCCCCTCCTGGAAGAACTGGGTGAAGAAGCTCACTGGGAATCTCCTCCAGAAAACGGGAAGGCTCCCGGAGAAGTTCACTCCCGTGCAAGTAGCGGCGCGACGCCCAGGACAAGAAAAGGCGCTCTTTCGCCCTGGTTATCCCCACATAACAGAGACGCCGCTCCTCTTCCACCTCTTCCTCATCACCAAGTGAGTGGGTGTGGGGAAAAAGGCCTTCTTCGAGACCGGTCAAGAAGACCACGGGAAACTCCAGGCCCTTGGCGCTGTGGAGAGTCATTAAAACAACGGCATCTTCGTCAGCACGGTAGTTGTCAACGTCTGCCACAAGTGCCAGTTGAGCAAGGAACCCTTCGAGAGACTTGTCTTCACTGATGTCATCATATTCACGGGCAACAGCAAGGAACTCCTTGAGGTTCTCTAAGCGAGTCTCGGCCTCAACAGTATGCTCTGCCTCCAGGAGAGCGAGGTAACCCGTTTCTTTCAAAATTTTTTCAGTAAGCTCGGCGACGGACAGTTCCTCCTGCTCCTGGCGCCATCCATCTACCATCTCCAGGAACTTGCGGATCGCCCGCACGGTCCGGGTTCCCAAACCGGGAACTTCTTCCAAACGTTCGAGCACTTCTCCCAAACTGCAGCCTTCTTTTCGAGCAAAATCCTCGAGTCGAGCAACAGCAGTTTCCCCAATCCCTCTTTTGGGAACATTGATGATCCGCCTCAAAGATACCCCATCATGAGGGTTGGCCACAAAACGGAGATAGGCAAGGATGTCTTTGATCTCTTTTCTCTCGTAGAACCTTACTCCTCCAAAAATCCGGTATGGAAGGTTGTTTTTGATAAACTCTTCCTCAAAAACCCGTGACTGGGCGTGAGTCCTGTAGAAAACCGCAAAATCGCGGTAATTTCTGCCTTCCTCACGGCAAAGCTTTTCTATTGTACGGAACACGAAACTGGCTTCATCCCTCTCATCAACCGCCCGGTAAACACCGACCGCTTCCCCGATTTTGTTTGAGGTCCACAGTTTTTTTGGCTTGCGGCTCCGGTTGTGGGCAATAACCGCATTGGCAACAGCCAAGATGCGCTGGGTAGAGCGGTAATTCTGCTCGAGTTTAATCACCCGTGCCTCAGGGTAATCTTTCTCAAAATCCAGGATGTTCCTGAGGTCCGCTCCTCGCCACCTGTAGATGCACTGGTCATCGTCCCCGACGACGCAGATGTTGCGATACCCGTCAGCAAGCTGCCGCACCAACACGTACTGGGCGTGATTGGTATCCTGATACTCGTCAACCATGATGTATTGAAAGCGGTTTTGGTAGTTCTCCAAGACCTGAGGCTGAGAGCGAAACAGGAAAACGGTCTGGAAGAGCAGGTCATCGAAGTCCATCGCGTTCTGCTGGAGGAGCTTCATCTGGTAATGGGCGTAAACCTGAGCGAGAACCTCGGCCCAGGGGTCTCGGGCGTGAGCGGCATACTCCTGGGGGGTAACCAGTTCGTTCTTCAAACTACTGATCGCTGCCAGCAGGCTGCGCGGGCGGTACCTTTTTTCGTCAAGATTGAGCTCGCGAAGGCAGTGTTTGATCACAGTCAATTGGTCATCCTCGTCGTATACCACAAAATTGCGTTCATAAGGAATGTAGCGCGCCTCCTGCCTGAGGATCCGCAACCCCAGCGAATGGAAGGTGCTGATCCAGACGTCCCTTCCGACATTACCGGCAAGCTTGCGCACACGCTGACGCATCTCGTCTGCCGCTCTATTGGTAAAAGTGACCGCCAGAATCCGAAAAGGAGAGACACCTGATTTCAAGAGGTAAGCAACTCGGTAAGTAAGAACCCGCGTCTTTCCACTTCCGGCCCCGGCAAAAACGATCAGGGGTCCTTGCACGTGACGCACTGCTTCCTGCTGCACTGGATTTAATTCATCCCAGAAACCCACACGAACCACCTACCGCCGTCGCTCAGCCAGCTTCGCTCTGACCTCATTTGGCTGGACACCACACTCGGCGAGCAAAACCAGCAAATGGTAAATCAAGTCCGCGGTTTCCTCGATCAATTCCTTCTGGTCGCGGTTTTTCCCAGCAATCACCACTTCGACAGCTTCCTCTCCAACTTTCTGGGCGATTTTGTCAATCCCTTTCCGGAAAAGCTTGGCAGTATAAGAACCTTCGGGCATCACCCTTTTGCGCTCTTTGATCACCTCATAAAGCTCATCAATGACCCGGGAGAGGTCAGACGAGTTCTTAGCCTTCCCCAGGCACCTGTAAAAGCACGATCTTGCGCCTGTGTGACAGGCCACACCTTGCTGGTCGACAAGAAGGAGGAGAGTGTCATTGTCACAATCCACCCACACTTCCCTGATGTACTGATAGTTGCCACTGGTTTCCCCCTTCAACCAGAGGCAATTCCTGCTCCTGCTGTAAAACCAGGTCTTTCCAGTCTGGAGAGAACGCTTGAGAGATTCCTTGTTCATGTAAGCCACCATCAACACATCCCTGCTCTCGGCATCCTGAACCACTGCAGGAACTAGACCATCCTTGTTGAATTTTAGGGACTCAATGATCTCTCCGATCTTCTCCTGGTCTTCAATAATTGGCTCTACTTTCATAAGCGCACAGGTACCCCCTTTGATGCCAGGAATTCTTTGGCCTCCCGGATCGAACACTCCCGGTAGTGAAAAATTGAGGCTGCCAGAACAGCATCTGCCTTCCCCAGGGTCAACCCTTCCCAGAGATGTTCCAGGTTTCCGGCACCCCCAGAAGCAATCACCGGAATGTTTACCCTTTCGCTGACTGCTCGGGTCAGTTCAAGGTCATAACCCTCCTTGGTCCCATCTCTGTCGAGGCTTGTGAGGAGAATCTCTCCTGCCCCCCGCTTTTCCACTTCCTCGGCCCAGGCAAGAGCGTCCAATCCTGTCCTTCGGCGACCACCATGGGTGAGCACTTCCCAATCCCCTTCCCCAACCTGGTGGGCATCAATGGCGACAACGATGCACTGGCTGCCAAACCTGCGGGCGCCTGCTTCAATCAGCCCTGGGTTTTGAACTGCAGCAGTATTGATCGCCACCTTGTCAGCACCAGCCTGAAGCATTTCCCTGATGTCTTCAAGGGTTCTGATTCCCCCACCAACAGTAAACGGAATAAAAACACGTTCCGCGGTCCTGCGAACCACATCAACCATCGTCTTGCGCCCTTCGTGAGATGCCGTGATATCCAGAAACACCAGTTCATCCGCACCCGCCTGATCGTAGGCAGCAGCAAGCTCAACGGGATCTCCCGCATCCCGCAGATTAACGAACTTCACTCCTTTGACAACACGCCCAGCATCAACATCAAGGCAAGGGATAATCCTTTTGGCAAGCACCTTTAAACCTCCTCCAAGCCACAAAAAAGCTAACCGGAAACCGCACTCAGGGCCTCCTCGAGCTCGACTTTTCCTTCGTAAAGAGCCTTTCCGAGAATCACACCTTCAACACCAAGTGGCTCCAGTGCTTTCAGTTGGAGCAAATCATCAAGGCTGCTCACCCCACCAGAGGCGATCACCCGCAACCCAGACTTCCGGGCAAACTCCTCGATCGCCGCAAGATTGGGCCCAGCCAGTGTCCCATCTCTACTGGTGTCTGTAAACACCACACGCTCCACACCCATTTCTCGGATCTCAGCAGCGATCTCGAGTGCGCTTTTGGCGGTCTCTTCTTTCCATCCTTTGACTGCCACAAACCCACCGCGGACATCGAGGCCAACAACGATACGCTCTCCGCCGAAGAGGTAACAGGCCTCCCTAACAAGCCCGGGATTGGATACAGCAACTGTTCCCAAAACAACCCTCTCTACACCACAGTTGAGTGCAGCTTCGATATCCTCAAGGCGCCGGAGTCCCCCTCCTAATTGCACGGGAACGGAAACTGCCTCGACGATCTTCTTTACCAGTTCCAGTTGACATGGTTTTCCTGTAAACGCTCCGTCGAGGTCGACCACATGCAACCAGCGAGCACCCCGGGCAACCCAGCCTTCGGCAACGACAACGGGATCAGCAGAGTAAACAGTCTCCGCATCCTCTCTCCCCTGGGTGAGGCGGACGCACTTTCCGTCCCTCAGGTCGATCGCCGGAATGATCAGCATCCTGCCACCAACCTTCCAAAGTTGGCAAGAATCTGCAACCCCAGCGAACTGCTTTTTTCGGGATGGAACTGAACCCCAAAAATCCGGTCCTGGGCCACCATGCTCACGAACTCGATCCCGTATTCTGTGGTTCCCGCGATAATCCCCTCATCTTCGGGGTCAACGTAGTAGGAATGGACAAAATAGAAGTAAGAGTTGTCAGCGATCCCGGAAAAAAGGGGGGTTGCTTTTTTGATTTTTACCTGATTCCATCCCATGTGAGGGACCTTAACATTTTCGGGAAGCCTCCGGACGCGTCCGGGAAAAATACCGAGCCCCTCAGAACCTTCTCCTTCCTCACTGTAATCAAAGAGCAACTGGAGCCCGAGACAGATTCCCAGGAACGGCTTTCCCTTTGCCACTTCTTCCCTAATCACCCGGTCAAGCCCTTTTTTCCTCAAGTTGGCCATCGCCTCGGCAAAAGCCCCGACACCAGGCAAAACGATTCCTCTGGCCTTTTTTACCTCCTCAGGCTCACTGGTGATCTCCGCCTGAAAACCAGATTTCTCCAAACCTTTCTGGACGCTCCGCAGGTTCCCCATTCCGTAGTCAATAATGGCGATCATCTTCCACTCCTCTTTCTCTCCGAAGGACTTAAAGACTCCCCTTTGTTGAAGGAACACCTGATTCGCGGGGATTCACAGAAACAGCCTCCTGAAGAGCACGGCCAAAAGCCTTAAAAAGGGCCTCGATAATGTGGTGGGCGTTCTCTCCAGAAAGCAGGCGCATGTGCAGAGTGATCCCGGCATTATTGGCAAAAGCCCTGAAAAATTCGGGGACGAGTTCCACAGGAAAGCTTCCCACGATCCAGGGGCCAATCTCGACATCGTAAGCGAAAAAAGGCCTCCCACTGAGGTCAACAGCTACCAGGACAAGGGCCTCATCCATCGGCAAGCAAATGGAGCCGTATCTCCGCAAACACTCCTTGTTCCCAAGGGCCTTCTGGAAAGCCTGTCCGAGGGTGATCCCAACATCTTCAACAGTATGGTGGGCATCGACATCAAGGTCTCCTTGAGCCTCAAGAAAAAGGTCGAAAAGAGAATGGCGTGCCCAAAGGTGGAGCATATGGTCGAAGAACCCGATGCCGGTTTTACCTCCAAAATTGCCTTTCCCGTCCAGGTTAATCTCTACCTTGACCTTCGTTTCCCCAGTGACCCTCTCCACAACAGCAGTCCTCACGAGCCACTTTCCTCCCCCTACTCTTAGTCACCAGAATCCTTGAGGCGCTGCAAGCGAAGAGAAACTGACCTGGCGTGGGCGTCCAGCCCCTCGGCATCTGCCAGCCTGACGATATCAGGACCAAGAGCTTTAAGCGCCTCTCTGGTACCGTAGATGATGCTCGTCCTCTTCAGAAAATCCTCCACACCGAGAACCGAATAAAAGCGGGCAGTCCCCCCTGTAGGTAAAACGTGGTTCGGCCCTGCCAGGTAATCACCGAACGGTTCGGGAGCATACTTACCAAGAAAAACAGCACCAGCATTTCTGATCCTGCTCAGCAGGGCGAAAGGCTCTCTAACGAGCAGCTCCAGATGCTCCGGAGCCAGTTCATTGGCAACTTCAACTGCTTCTTCCAGATCTCTGGTGACCAAGAGAGAGCCAAAATCTTCGAGGGACTTGGCAGCGATCCTCTGGCGAGGCAATTCTCGCAACTGCTTCTCAAGACTGCTCTGAACTTGGCTGGCAAGTTGTAGGGATGGAGTTAGCAAAACAACTGCTGCCCTTGGATCGTGTTCTGCCTGAGAAAGGAGATCAGCGGCCACGAGTTCAGCTTCCGCCGAATCGTCAGCAACAACCACGATCTCACTCGGTCCCGCCAGCATGTCAATGTCGACCACTCCGAAGACAAGTTTTTTAGCAACAGTGACGTAAATGTTGCCCGGACCGACGATTTTTTCCACTCTGGGAATCGTTTCCGTGCCGTAGGCAAGGGCGGCGATTGCCTGGACACCACCGACCTTATAGATCTCCGTCACCCCAGCCTCGGCAGCAGCAACTAGAACGAGCGGATTGACCCTGCCATCTTTTCCTGGAGGGGTAACCATGACGATTTCGGAAACACCGGCAACCTTGGCAGGAACCGCGTTCATCAAAACCGAAGACGGGTAGGCTGCAGTCCCTCCAGGAACATAGATCCCGACACGCCTGATCGGTTGGTAAATCTGGCCCAAAACTTCTCCATAAAAACCCCTCATGAACCAATCCTGTGGCTTCTGGTTTGAATGGAAAGCAAAGATGCGGTCTCTGGCAAGGCGAAGGGCATCAATGAGTTCTGGAGAAACCTCCTTGTAGGCTGCATAAGCTGCTTCTATTTCTTCATCTTGCACACGGAGTTGTGCAGGAGTTAGTTTCACCTGATCGAATTTCTCCGTCCAGGCAAGAAGAGCCTGATCCCCGTTATCTCTCACATCTTGCAAGATCTCCCGCACAGTATCCTCGAACTCTTCACCTAACTGCTCCCGTTTTTGCAATCTGGTAAAGAGTTCTTCCCTGGTTTTCACGGACTTGATCATCGCCATCAGTTCTCCTTTCGCAGACATTCTTGAATAGAATTCACAAGAGCAATCAACCGCCGATGCTTGAGACGATAAGATACCCGATTGGCGATCAATCTCGCTGTCGCCTGAGCAACCTCAGCAACAGGAACGAGATTGTTCTCCTTCAGGGTCCGGCCAGTAGAAACGAGGTCAACAATTACATCAGCGAGACCGACAAGTGGAGCAAGTTCGATGTTTCCGGAAAGCTTGATCACCTCTCCAGGTAAGCCCTCCTTACGCAAATAAGATTGAGCCACCCTCGGAAATTTGGTAGCTACCCGAAGTTGGCCATACTGGGCAAGGTAGCCAGCCAGTCCTTTTTCAAAATCCCCCTGCTCAACCTTGGATACTGGGGCAGCCACAACAAACCTGCACTTCCCGAAACCGAGATCGAGCAGTTCACAGATGTCTTTCCCCTGCTCTAGAATAACATCTTTTCCAGCGATCCCTAAATCTGCAGCCCCATGCTCGACGAAAGTGGGAACATCAGCAGTTCTGCAGATCAAACAGCGCAACTTTGCTTGTTCATCAGCGTAAATCAGCTTTCTTCCATTTTCGTCAAAAGAAACCTTCCAAATTCCCGCCTTCTCCAAGAGCTTCAGGGATTCCTTGAGAAGGCGTCCTTTAGGAAGGGCAATGGTGACGAAATCCTTTTCCATAGCTCTACCTCTTTCCATTCTCTCCAAACACTGATGTAAATGGTTGGGTTACATTACCAGAATGTGGGGAACCCCCTTCTTCGCTGCATAAGCAACAGCTTCTTCGGGGGAACGCCCCGAAACTTCGATCTCCACAACGAAACCCTGTTCACGCAACTGCCTCGCCTTTTTGGCGACTTCACCAAAGTTTTCCCCTACAATAAAGTAATCGGCAACTCTCATCGCAGGAGTTACCTGAATCTTCTCCTCCTTCATTGCCAGCAAAAAACGTTCAATGTTGATGGCAAAACCTGTCGCCGGGCAAGAAAACCCGAACTTTTCCAGCAGCCGGTCGTACCTACCCCCACCACAAAGAGGGTAACCCACACCAGGAGCGTAACCCTCAAAAATGATTCCTGTATAGTAACCGAGACCCCGGAGGAAACCTAAGTCGAAACTAACGTGATCCTCCAAACCGTAATCAGTGAGGATCTCCCAGACGAAGCGGAGCCTGGAAAGGCCAGCAAGGGCATCCTCACTCTGGAGAAAACCTTCTACCTGATCAAGGATTTCAATACCTCCTTGGAGGTGTGGAAGGTTCTCCAAAACTTCTCTTTGCTCCCCAGAAAAACGGTGATCGGAAATCAGCTTCTCCCAGGCCACGAAATCCTTCTTATTTAAGATTGTTTTTGCCTTCTCTTGCTCTTCGTTGCCAAAGCCGCAACCTTCAAGAAGTCCCTTTAAAACCTCGACCTGGCCGATGGTGATCTGGAAATCCTTAATTCCAGCCAGTCTGAAGGCCTCCCCCATCAGCCCAAGGATCTCGGCATCGGCCTCGGCACCGGCAGCACCAATCAGTTCAACACCTGCCTGGTAAAACTCCCGCTGCTTCCCGGCGTGGTTCTCCCTCCGAAAGACATTGGCCACATAGCAAAAACGCAACGGGAAATCCTCAGTTCGCAGCCTTGTACTCACCAGACGAGCTATCGGAGTCGTCATATCAGGTCTGAGAACGATTACCCTTCCCTCTTCATCAATAAAGCGGTAAAGTTGCTCATGAAGCATCTCTTCAAGGGCAGGAGCGAGGACTTCGTAAAACTCAAAAGTAGGAGTTACCACTTCTTGATAACCCCAGCTTCGAAAGAGCTTCAAAAGACTGTTTTCCAGTTCCCGCTTCTGACGCGCCTCTCCCGGTAAGAGGTCACGCACTCCGCCAGGCATCAAAACAGTTCCCCAATCTTCCATAACTTCCCTACCTCAACAACCCTGTAAGTTGAAAATTTCTTACACTGTGCTCATCATAACAAGAATGTGTCATTTGGTCAACAACCAGCCCATTTTTTATGCATAATTGCGAAATCCTGACAGATAATAAAAGCGTGAGGGCCGATCCCGACCTAAATCCCAGGTAAGCAAGAACCAAAAGAGGAGGTTGAAGATCCTTCATGTACGTCCAGTCTTTTAACCCAGCAGGAACGGCAGCTTCACCTGCAGCCGGTATTCCCGGAATGTTCCAATCCAGCCCTACTGCTTTTTCTTACTCTTTCGCACCATCCGGGCAGGGAGGTGCCTGGCAGGCAGTGGCAAACCCCGCATTCTGGGGAAACATCAGTCCTGCAGCCGGTTGGCAGAGCATGATCAGTCCCCAAAGCGTTTTCTTCATGCCTTCACCAGGTCTCACGCAGCCCCGTGTCGACCTTTACGAAACCAACAGTGATGTTGTTGTGGCAGCAGAACTGCCAAACATCAACCCCAACAACCTAAACCTAACAGTTACCGATGACTCCATTACCATCAGTGCAAGCACAATAGGAATGCCGGGAATGGGTGCCACCAGCATCTACCGCACCATTTCTCTGCCCACACATGTTCGGGCAGAACACTGCTCAGCATCCTACAACAACGGAATTCTGGAAGTGCGGCTACCAAAAGCCGACCTGGCGGCAAGGCGCCGGATTCAGGTTTCCAGCCAGTAACCAGGAGCATGGTCAGGGATTGCCCTCACATCTACTCAAGGAGGTATCGAAAATGCAGTACCAGGAAAACCAGCCTCAAAAACAAAACCCGGAAATCCAGAAAAACCCTTCAGGATCTCCGGAATACCGTCACCTCTCTCCGTTTTTCCAGCAACCAACACTCATTTGGCAACCGAGGATCGATGTTTTTGAAGACCACCAGCACATTCTGATCATTGTCGAGCTTCCGGGTGCCAAGGTGAACGAAATCAATGTTGAAAGTGTCGGCAACATCCTGATCATCAAAGGGCAAACAAATCATCCAGAAAGCCAGATGTCTCTCCGCTACCGTGAGAGAAACACAGGCAACTTTTATCGGGAAATTCCCCTCCCACCAGGAACTACTCCGGAAAAAGCCGAAGCACGCTATCAGAACGGCCTCTTAGAAGTCAAAATTCCCAAAAACCGGCCTCAGTAATAAAAAGTTTTAACCCTTTACCGAACCTTGACCGGATCGGCGACAGCACCTGTGCGCCGGAGCTTGCAATTCACCTTCACTTTTACACTGATCTTGTTGAGCCAGTAGTCATTCCAATCACCCTTTACCTTTTTCCAGATTTCTGGTTTTTTTCGGTAGAGACATTCGCCAAGACCGAGAAAATCAGAGTGCATCTCTTCTGCTTTTTCCCAGGCAGCGAGAACTTCCTGCTTGATCGCTTTCTCTTTTTCCTCTTCCAGCATCCGCAAAACACCAGTTTCGCTAACCGGAAGCTCTTCTTCAAGAATGCTCAAGATACAGCCTTCTTCTTCGATCTCCACCAAAAAACTGATTTTTCCGTTTTCAACTTCTGGCGTTATTTTTGACTTCGCCCTGTCAACTTCGAGAGATGCCCAGGGTTTTTGCAAACCCTTGGGAACATCGAGAATCCCCCCTTCAACTTTCCCCTGTAGCCAGAGTGCTCCCCTGGCTTCACGAGGGCCGAGAAAACCGACGAGATGATCGTCTTTGAAAACAGCAGCACCTCTAAAGGCAAGCTCTCGTTTTTCCTCGGCAGCCCTTCCTTCAGCAACTGCTCCCCTCTGGTCACCGAAACCACCAGTAGCACAAGCCTCCCGAGCTGGTGAAAGCTCAATGGTAGAAACCAGTGGCTCCCTTCCCTCGGCAGTTAGCATTGAGAGAAATTCACCCAACATAACCGGGATCCTGGTGGCTGTCTCTGTTGGCTTCCTTTCCATAATAAAACTGATACCTGTTCCTGGAAGCTGCTCCATATAAGGCAAACCCTCGACAAGAAGGTCACAAGCACTCCCCTTAGCGACGAGAACCCAGAGGGAACGCCTAAACTCCCAGTGCCTGGTAAAGAAGTCGAGGTAAGGGCCAAGCCCTTGGCGCGCCAGGTCTTCTCCAAAAATGATCGCGCTCAACTGCTTGAATCGGACACGACGCGGGCTGATTTCTGAAAAGCGGGACATCGCTTCGGAGATGTCGCGGGCCTTAACACTGATCACTTGCACTGGAGGTCCTGAGCTTCCCCCTCCCTTGGTCACAGTTCTGGGTATCACCACCTGGTAAGAAACCAAGAGCTTCCCAGACCCATCCTGATCAACTCCGATAACGGAAACAAAAGCCATCTCCTCGATCTCCAGTTTGCTCCAGCAGCCGCTTCCAGAAACAGCAATTAAAACCAGAAGAAACAGGTAAAACCAGGTTTTTTTCATCTAATCCCACCTCACCTGTCTTTTCTCCTAAATAAAGCCAGGATGTAGAGAAGTAGTGGAATTCCTACCTGAAAGGTACTTCCGTACGGATTCGCATAATGTGCCATAAACTCCCGGAGGTGAGTAGTATCTGCAAACATGGAAGCTGATAACACAACAAGAAAGAGGCTAATTGGAAGAACGAGGGGGCGGTAATCCTGAAGGTTCAGAGAATAGGCAAAAGCAAGTATTCCAGAGTAGTAAATGACCATTACTTTAAGGCCGGTTGTTGCCACCCAAATCCCGACAACAAATGCCTCGATCCTTTCCACAACAGAAAGGCGGACAGCCTTGGCGAACTCGAAGGCAGGAAACATCATTCTCGAGGTTTCCTCTGCCCCAAAAAAAGCGATCATCCCTAATATACTAAGAAGGATGGCAATGCCGAGCAAAACCGAAGACGCAACAACGATCCAAGGGGCCCCCTCCGGACGGTGCAAGTAAGGAAGGAACATCGTCAGGACAATTCCCTGGGAATAGAAGGAAATCCGCCCTTTTTCAATACTCATCTTGATCCTCCCCGGATTTCCTTCTTCGCCCACTTTGTGGTGGCCTGGGTCGTTGCCCCGGAGCCTGTCTCCTCTGGTCAGATGTTCTTAAAAGGCGGGGGCGTTCATCCATCGTCCACCAGGGAGTGCGCACAAAAATATCCCGGAGTTCCCTAGAAACCATCGGGGCTACAGGATAAAGGTAAGGTATTCCAAAGGAACGCAGAGAAGCAAGGTGCAGCAAAAGCATCATCATCCCCCAGAAAACACCTACAAGGCCGAGAACTCCTCCGAGCAGAAGCATTATGTAGCGCAAGAATCTAATGGCAACTGAAGCCGAGTAGTTGGGAATTAGAAAAGAACAAATCGCAGTCAGGGAGACCACAATCACCATGATCGGGCTGACGACACCAGCGGCAACTGCTGCTTGGCCGATGACCACAGCGCCCAAAATTCCGATCGCCTGGCCGACAGGACGGGGCATCCTAATCCCCGCTTCTCTGAGGAAATCAAAGGTTATCTCCATCATGAAAGCCTCAACAGCAGCAGGAACCGGGACTCCCTCACGGCCAGCAGCCATACTCAAGGCAAGCCCGGGTGGGATCATCTCCTGATGAAATGTAGTCAGGGCAACGTAAAACGAGGGTAGGAAAAGGGCAACCAACAAAGCGATCCAGCGGATCGGACGAATATAATCATTCCCTTCATAGTAATCTTCTGCTGATTGGAGAATTTCTCCAAAAACAACCGGCACGATCAAGGCAAAAGGAGTACCATCAACCAGAATGGCCACTTTCCCCTCAAGCAACCCGGCAGCCACTTTATCAGGCCTCTCTGTGCGGTCGACGAGGACAAAGGGAGTTTTGTAATCATCTTCAATAAAATCCTCGAGATAACCAGATTCCAGGATCCCATCAGTCTTGATCCTCCGGATCCTGCTCTCGACTTCCCTGACAATGTCAGGGTTGGTAAGGCCCCTGATGTAAACCACACAGACGTCTGTTTTCGTATACTCTCCCACAGTAATCGTATTGAACTCCAGGTTGGGAGTTTTGATCCTTCTCCTGATGAGAGCGGTGTTTGTGCGCAGGGTTTCGGTGAAACCCTCACGCGGTCCCCTGATAAAAGCCTCGGATTCGGGTTCTTCAACCCCCCGGTCCTTCCATCCCTTGACATCAACAGCAAGAACCTTTTCCGATCCCTCGACAAAAACGGCAACATGGCCGACAAGCACCAGGTCGACCAGTTCACTGAACTTCTCCGCTTCTTTAACTTCGGCAGAAGTGATCAGTGAAGTCTTGATCAGTTGATAAGCGTTCCCTGGCAACAACCGTTTTTCCTCTTCATCAAGGTTGTGGAACAAAAATGGTTTAAGAACAACCTCACTGATCGCTCCCTTGTCTACCAGACCATCGATGTAAAACAGGACGACCTCGACCCCCTGCTCACCCTCTAACAAAAAATCTCTCCTGGAAAGGTCACCAGTGTTCCCGAAAATTCTTTGGAACTTTCTAACATTGGTCTCTATGTCTGCAGAAAAGGGTTCTTCAAGAACTGCAGTTTGAGGCTGGACTTTTTCCATCCTTTTTCTCAGCTTCCGTTCCTTCAGATCCGAGAGTTTTGAAGGCTTGCAAGGTTTTCGGAACATCTCCTTATACCTCCAGCTACCCGGAGTAAATCAATTTGCTCAGGGGCCCGAAAATGAACTCGATCAAACGAATGGGATTGGGCAAAGGTAAATCAAGCGCGAGAGCAAGGGCTCCGGCCAGTCCGATGGCCAGGAAAACACTGAAGGCCCAAAGCTCTCTCCACATCTGACGATGCATCAGTTTGGGAACCTCGCAAAAAACCATTCCTGCACTAATTACCACAATCAACATAACGTTCCAGAACATCTATTCACCTTCCCCCAGACTGGTCTTTTTTCCGAACAAGGGCAACAAGATAAAGAAGAAAAGGAATAAACCACTGAAAAGTGAAGCCGAAAGGGATCCAGTAGCGAGCAAGAAACTCTCGGATATGGTTGGTATCGGCAAACTGCAAAACTGACAAAACAGCCAGAATCAAGCCACAGGGGAAAACTAAAGGGCGGTAGTCCCTGAGGCTCAGGGAATGGGCAAGTGCAAGGACGGTTACGTAAGAGATCACCATGACCTTCACTCCGACACTGGTAACCCAGATGCCAACGAATAGAGATTCAATCCTTTCCACGAAACCCAGGCGAACGGCCTTTGCCAGTTCAAAGGTGGGAAAAACCATCCGTGCTGCTTCACCTGCCCCGAAATAAGCGATCACCCCGACAATGACCAGAAGCATGGTAAAGTTGAGGATAATGGGAATCTCGTACTGAACCCTTTTCGCTTCTTCAGGTTGTCTCATATAGGGCAGAAACATCGCCAAAACAACGCCCTCTCCGTAAAAGGCCAGGAGGTTGGCAGCACTTACCATAATATCGGGAAATCGGTGCTGAAAAACGGGCTGCAGATTCCGAAAATCCATTTCCGGCAAACCCGTTAGCAAGAGCAACAAAAGTACCCCCAAGAAGAGAGGAAAAACGATTTCATTTACCCGGGCAAAAACCTCTAACCCCAGGTAAACCCCGAAGACTGCCATACTTAGGATCATCACCACAAAAACAATCAGGGGTGTTTCCGGCATCACCTCGGTTTTTAGAAGTTCGCCGAATTCCCGAACAATGATACCATTTACAACGAGGTAAAAGCCGCCCCACAAGAATCCAAGAATTCGCCCTCCCAAGGGGCCGACCAGTTCAATGGCGTATTCCACAAAATTCTTTCCTGGAAAGCGGAGGCCAAGTGAAATAACTAGTACCGAACCGATGAGAAAACCCAAAACAGCGGCAATGAGAATAGCTACCCAGGCATCCTGACCAACTTCACCTGCCATCAATGCAGGAAGAAAGAGGATGCTTGTTCCCAGGATCGTATTAACTACCAGGTAAGTTGCCTGTCGGGAGGAGATCCTCCCTTTTTCAATGCCCAACTCTTCACCTCCCAAGCCTCGGTTCCAGAAAATCCTGGATCACAGTTACAGGGAGGACCTCACGTTTTTGGTGTTAACAGCTTCCTTGAGTTTATTTTTGTTCCAAATCAACCAAATTATGCAATTTTTCTAGGGGCCTGGACACAGGCGCGCTTGGGGTAGCAGCTTGGGCGACAGCAGAAACATAGAGCTTGAAGGGATTGTCAAGCTGAGGGATGGGCTCATCACCCGCAAGCAGGAAATTGAGTGGTTAAGAGGGGGATTCTCGAGGAGAGAAGAGTTCAATTTTCCCGATCTCGTCGATAACCAGACATTTCTTGCTCTCTCCTATCAGGGCCTGCTTCAGCTCATCAAGAGTTCCCTGCAGGTTTTCGGGAAAGACGCTCTTTTCTCTCTCGGGAAGGGGGGAACATCAATAGTGGCGGTGAAAGTTTTTTGCTTAAAGTGACAATGATAAACCGATCCGCAGACTTTCTCGGCGGATCTCGCATGTCCACAATCCGGCAAGCGCAGGCGCAAAATGCCAACAGTCATTAAAGGAAACGGGTGCCGTTGATCACCAGTCCGAAACGGCAATTCAGAAAGTTGGCGGCCCTCCGGCAGAGGAGCATTTTGGTCAGGAAGATCTCGAAGTATTCCATCACTGAACAGATGCTGGTGTCGATTTCAAGATGCATGATGATTTCTCGCTTTTCAGGGTCCACATCGAGAAAAGACTTTGTTGCCGCGTAGTTGACCCGGTCCCTTGTGGTAAATGTCGCTGGGTCACCTTTGTGAACCCGCGAGCGGTGGACATTAGACTTATCTGCCAGGATCACCGCAGCAGCGACATTGCTCACCGTGTAGCCAGAGCGCTCTTCGTGGTTTCCTATGGCAGCAATCACCGTGGCCACCTCTTCAGGAGGCATCCCCATCTTCATCAAAATGTGAAAGGCAAGCAAGGCACCTGTTCGTCCATGGTCATATCTGTTGATGGCATTACCGATGTCGTGCAGGTAACCGGCAATTGCCGCCAGTTCTGCCTCCCGCTGCGAATATCCCAGAACTTTGAGGATGTGGTAACTAAGGTTGCCTACATGGTGAGCATGTTTCTCATCATGGGTGATCTTCCCCATCGTTTTCAAATTTTCCTGAACCCTTTGCAGCAAACTGGCCACTTGGGGGTTTTCCCGAACATCCTCCAGTTTCAGCATCCTGATTCTTCCCCCCTGACCAGTGCCCGGTGAGCAATATCCCTGCGGTAGTGCATACCCTCAAAATGGATCTTTTCGACAGCCTGATAAGTGCGGGAAACAGCCTCCCTGATTGTTTTTCCAAAACCAGTAACCCCGAGAACCCGTCCTCCTGAAGTGACAATCTGACCATTGGCCCGAGCGGTTCCGGCATGGAAAACGAGGACATCAGGAGGAACTTCTTCGAGGCCAAAGATCACCTTTCCCTTCTCATAAGCTCCCGGATAGCCTCCCGAGGCAAGGACAACGCAGACTGCTGCTCTCTCATCCCATTCCAGACTCACCTCGTGAAGGCGGCCTTCGAGAACCGCTTCCATCACTGGCACCAGATCACTCCGCAGCCTGGGGATCACCACCTGAGCCTCGGGGTCACCAAAACGGCAGTTAAATTCCAGCACATAAGGCCCCTTTTCAGTGATCATCAAGCCGGCATAAATGACTCCCTGATACTTTCTTCCTTCACTGGCAAGGGCGGTGATCACCGGAAATAAGATCTTCTGGCAGACCTCTTCATGCACCTCTGGGGTGTAAACCGGAGGAGGGGAATAAGCGCCCATCCCCCCAGTATTCGGCCCCTGGTCACCATCAAAAACCCTTTTGTGATCCTGGGAGGCAACCATTGGGAGAACAGTTTCACCATCAGTAAAAGCAAGGACACTTACTTCTTCCCCTTCAAGGCGATCCTCGATGACAACCGCATCACCGGCCTTCCCAAAAGCCTTCTTCTCCATAATCAGGTGCACAGCCTCTTCAGCTTCCTGACGGGTCCCGCAAACGATCGCCCCCTTTCCTCCCGCCAGCCCATCAGCTTTAACCACACAGGGACGATCAAGCTCCCGCACATAGGAGAGTGCCTCCCGGGCATCTCGAAAAATGTGAAAATCAGCAGTAGGGATCCCATATTTTGCCATCAACTGTTTGGCAAAAACCTTGCTACCCTCAATTATCGCAGCACGTGAATGGGGACCAAAGAGCCTGAGCCCAGCAGCTTCGAAAGCATCCCTTATCCCGGCAACAAGAGGAGCCTCAGGACCAACGACAGTAAGGTCAATCCCTTCCTTTTTCGCAAAATCAACTAGTCCCTCAAGATCATCAGGTTTGTAAGGGACACATTCCGCATCTTGAGCAATCCCGGCGTTCCCAGGAGCACAGTAAATCTTTTCCACAAAGGGGCTCTGCTTGAGCTTCCAGACAAGGGTGTGTTCTCTTCCTCCTCCACCAACTACAAGCAGCTTCATTATCCCTGACCTGGTTCCAGACCTGGCTGCAACCAGGCTCCACTCCTCCTTTCCAAAATGTCTGATTAGTGGCGAAAGTGCCGCTTTCCCGTAAATACCATTGCCAGACCTTTAGCGTCAGCGGCAGTAATTACCTCCTGATCCCTGATCGAACCACCTGGCTGGATGATTGCCGTAACTCCGAACTCAGCAGCCAATTCCACAGTATCGGGAAAGGGTAGAAAACCGTCAGATGCCAGCACTGCTCCTTTGGCCTTTTCTCCAGCCTTCTCGAGGGCGATCCTTGCTGCTGCTATCCTGCTCACCTGGCCGTTGCCGATCCCCAGAGTTTCCTTGCCCCTGGCAACAACAATTCCATTGGAAAACACATGCCTGACAACGATCCAGGCAAAAAGAAGATCCTCCCACTCATCTGATGAAGGCTCCCTCTTGGTCACCACCTTACTGATTTCCCACAGTTTTTGGAGATCGTTCTCCACAAAATCAGGGTCTTGCACAAGGAACCCTCCGCTAACCTGCTTAAAGTTCCTGTAAAAAATCTGCTTCATCGGCAGTTCTCCTAAAGAAATGAGGCGAAGGTTCTTCCTCTTTTCCAGCACCTTCAGAGCAGCCTCACTGTAGGCAGGTGCAACCACCGCTTCCAAGAAGTTTTCAGTAAGGGCCTCGGCCGTTTCATCGTCAACCGTTTTGTTCAGGCCCACAATGCCCCCATAAGCAGCAACTGCGTCCGCCTGGAAGGCTTTCCTGAAAGCAACACTCAACCTGGAGTCACAGGCTACCCCTGAAGGAGTATTGTGCTTGATGACAACTGCTGCTGGTTCCGCAAATTCGGAAGCGATTTGGAAGGCAGCTTCGAGGTCGAGAATGTTGTTGAAAGAAAGCTCTTTCCCCTGTAACTTCTGAAAGCTTACGATTCCCCAAGAAAGTGGTTCTTCTCGGTAAAAAGCAGCCTCCTGGTGGGGGTTCTCCCCGTAGCGGAGATCCTGGAGTTTCACCAGAGGGAGCAAAAACCTTTCTGGAAACTTGCTTCTTTCCGGAGAGCCGCTCAATTCACCTTCATCTTCGAGGGAGATCTCGTGGAAGTACTCGGAAATGACCCGGTCGTAGTTGGCAGTGTGCCAGAAGGCCTCTCTCGCCAGGCTGAAGCGGGTCTTCAGGCTGACCTCTCCTTTCTCCCGCAGTTCCTCGAGGACCTCCTGGTAGCGGTCGGGATTGACGACAACAGCTACTCTTGAGAAATTCTTGGCAGCGGCCCTGATCAAAGTGACTCCACCGATATCGATCTGTTCCAGAGCTTCTGCAAGAGTGACCCCTGGCCTGGATACAGTTTCCTGGAAAGGGTAAAGATTGACCACAACAAGGTCAATTGGGGAAATCCCTAACTGTTCCAGTTGTTTTCGGTCCTCTGGGAGGTCCCTTGCAAGCAACCCAGCGTGGATCTTTGGATGCAAGGTCTTTACCCTGCCTCCGAGAATCTCCGGAAAGCCTGTAAGGTCCTCAACTTTTTCCACTTCCAAACCCGCTTCCTCCAGATATCTTGCCGTACCTCCGGTGGAAATTAGCTGAAAACCCAGGTCTACAAGCTCTTTCGCCAGTTCCTTAACCCCTCGTTTGTCAAAAACACTGATCAAAGCCCTTTTCGTGCTATTCAAAACAAAGAGCCTCCCTTCCAAAATTTCTTACTGTGTCCAGCCATTCCAGCACACAATCTCTCGGTTTTAAAGGAGTCCGCCCCTTCCAGTTGATCCTCACCCTTCTCCCTTCAATCTGTAACCTTCCCTCAGCAAAGAGCTGGAGGGCTGCAGGATAAGTCTTGTGCTCAACTTTGAGGATGCGTTCTGCAAGGGTCTCCGGTGTGTCTTCCTCATAAACCGGGACGACTGACTGGAGGATGATCGGGCCAGTATCAACCCCTTGATCAACAAAGTGCACTGTGCAACCACTGAAACGAACTCCATATTCCCAAGCCTGCCTTTGGGCTTCAAGCCCAGGAAACGCAGGAAGCAAAGAAGGGTGGATGTTGAGGACCCTGCCTGGGAACTCTCGCAAAAACTCAGGTGTCAAGACCCTCATGAAGCCGGCGAGGGCAACCACATCTACGGAAAAAGATTTAACCTTTTGAGCGAGGGCAGCGTCGTATTCCCGGCGGTTTGGGAAAAGGGCAGGGTCGAGGAAAACCGTCGGAATCCCTCTCTGGCGCGCTCTTTCAAAGGCGAGGGGCTCTCGCCGGTCACTGAAAACCGCAACAACGCGTGCCTGGAGGGCCTTTGCCTCAATGGCATCAAGGATCGCCTGGAGGTTTGTTCCCCTTCCAGAAGCAAGGACGGCAATCCGCATCAAGGGCAATCCTCTCCTTTGAAAACAGCTTAGTCCATTATGTCCTACTCGATCTTGACCCCAGAACCAGGTTCTACTTTTCCAATAAAATAAACCTTTTCTCCCAAATCCTCGAGGAAACCAGCGATTTTTTCAGCATCCCCCGGGTCAACAATGAGCACGAATCCGATGCCCATATTAAAGACCCTAAACATCTCCTCCGGAGAAACAACACCGGTTCTCTGGATCAGCCTGAAGACCGGAGGCACTGACCAGCTTCCTTGTCTCAAAACAACACCGAGCCCGGAAGGTAACACCCGTGGAATGTTCTCTACAAGCCCTCCACCGGTGATGTGGGCAGCTGCTTTGATCGCTTTGCTTTTCCCGAACCTTTTCTTAGCCTGGAGAACACTTCTGACGTAGATCCGCGTCGGAGTCAACAACTCCTCACCAAGAGTTTTCCCCAAATCCGGGAAAAAGGTTTCCAGTTGGTAGCCTGCCTTCTCCAAAAAGAGGTGTCGCACGAGGCTGTAGCCGTTGCTGTGCAGTCCTGAGGAGGCAAGCCCGAGGACCACGTCCCCAGCACAGACATCTCTGCCATCCCAGATCTCTTCTTTATCGACAACACCGACCACAAAACCTGCCAGGTCGTATTCCCCCTCCTGGTAGAATCCGGGCATTTCTGCGGTCTCCCCACCGATCAGGGCACAACCAGCCTCACGACACCCAGCAGCAACTCCGGAGACAACTGCTGCAGCCTGCTCGGGATCCAGTTTTCCACAGGCAAAATAATCGAGAAAAAATAATGGTTTGGCACCACAAACGAGGATATCGTTGACACACATCGCCACTAAATCAATGCCTACAGTCTCATGCCTCCGCATCATCTGGGCGATCTTCAGTTTGGTGCCAACACCATCAGTGCCAGTAACAAGCACAGGTGACTTGTAGTCCCGACAATCAAAAGCATAGAGGCCGGCAAAACCCCCGATACCTGCGAGGACATCTTTGCCCCAGGTGCTGGCAGCGTGTTTCTTGAAGAGGTCGACTGCCCTGTTCCCGGCATCTATGTCAACGCCAGCTTCTCTGTAAGCAGAGTCTCGGCCACCTTTTTCCTCAACCATCACATCAGACTCCTTTTTCAAGAATCAACCCTCTCTTTTTGGCAAAAAGGAACCTCAATGGGGTAAAGCCCGTTGAAACAGGCAACACAGAAATCCTGAGGAGCAAGTGGAGCCATTGCCGCAAAAAGACCATCGAGGCTCAGGTAGTTAAGGCTGTCTGCCCCGATCATTTCCTTGATCTCAGAGAGGTCGTGCGTAGCAGCAATCAGTTCTCCCCTTCTGGAAGTATCAATCCCGTAGTAACACGGATAAAGGATAGGAGGTGAACTGACCAAGAGATGCACCTCTTTCGCCCCGGCATCACGGATCATCTGGACGATCTTCCGTGAGGTCGTCCCCCGCACAATAGAGTCATCGATCATCACCACTTTTTTCCCTTCCAGAACCTCTCTGACAGGGTTCAACTTCAGGCGCACCCCAAGGTCACGCATCGCCTGGTCGGGCTTGATAAACGTCCGGCCGACATACCTGTTCTTGATTAATCCTTCGCAAAATGGGATCCCCCTCACGCTGGCATAAGCAAGGGCAGCACTGGTGCCGGAATCAGGCACTGGAATCACCAAATCGGCATCAAGGGGATACTCGCGGGCGAGTTCCCTGCCCAAGCTTAAGCGCGCCTTTTGAACATTGAGGCCATCAATGACACTGTCCGGTCTCGCAAAGTAAACGAACTCGAAGATACAGAGGGCACGTCTGGAAGGAGAGAGCTGTTTAAACGCGGTGATCCCATTGTCGTCGATGACAACCACTTCTCCAGGGTCAAGGTCACGGATAAACTGCGCTCCGATGGTATCAAGGGCACAGGATTCAGAAGCAAGAACATACCCCCCATCCACCCGGCCGAGGCACAAAGGACGCACTCCAAAGGGATCCCTGATCCCGTAGAGTTGCTTCTCAGTCATGATGATCAGCGAATACGCACCCCGGACCTCATCCATCGTTTTCAGGATCCCTTCGATCAGGTTACCATTACTGGAGCGGGCAAGGATGCAGACAAACAACTCACTATCAGAGTCGGTCTGGAAAACAACGCCCTCTTCCGCCAGTTTCCTGCGGAGTTCTTTGTAATTGGTCAAGTTCCCGTTGTGAGCAAGGGCAATCATCCCCTGGCGAGAATGGAAAACAAGGGGTTGGGCGTTCTCGATACTGCTTTCTCCAGAAGTGGAATAACGAACATGACCAACCGCCAGATGGCCAGTGAGCTTTTCCAGGTCTTCTTCATGGAAAACCTCGCTGACCAAACCCATTCCCCGCTGACACCTGATCTTGCAGCCATCACTGACGGCAATTCCGGCACTTTCCTGACCACGGTGCTGGAGAGCATAAAGACCGTAATAAGTAATCCGAGAAACATCCAGCCCTGGCCCGTAGATCCCAAAAACACCACAGGCCTCACGGGGTTTATCGTTTAGCCCATCGCTTTGGAAAGACTTCCTCTCCACTTCTCCTCCATCTCCTTCACCACCAGATCTACCAATACCCTCCCCCGAAGATCCCGAATGAGAAGCCGTTTCCCTCCTACCCTTCCCAGAAGGCGCACAGGAACCCCGAAACTCCTGGCCACTTCCCGTACTTTTTCCAGGTGCCGAGGAACACAGGTAATGACGATCCGTGACTGCACTTCTCCAAAGAGAAAGGCGTCTTCCCGTCCCTCAATCTCCAGTTCCAGGTTGGCACCGATTCCTCCGGCAATACAGCACTCAGCAAGGGCTACCGCAAGACCCCCTTCAGAACAGTCGTGCGCCGATTTCACCAGACCCTGGTTGATCAACTCCCGGCAGCAGTCTTGCACCGCTTTTTCCTGCAAGAGGTCGATTTCCGGAACAGGTCCTGCTTCGCAACCGTGGATTACTGCCAGGTATTCGCTTGCCCCCAGGTGTCCAGTCAGAGGCCCCAGGAGCACGATGTGGTCGCCAGGTTCCTTAAATCCTGGTGAGCAATACTTGGTGACATCAGATAGTAGGCCCACCATTCCAACAACAGGAGTCGGATAAACGGCTACACCCTCAGTTTCATTGTAGAAACTGACATTACCACTGACAACAGGAATCTCCAAAACTTTGCAGGCCTCACTCATCCCCTTGACGACTTCCTGGAACTGCCAAAAGATTTCCGGTTTCTCGGGATTCCCGAAATTTAGGCAGTCAGTAAGGCCCAACGGCTTGGCTCCAACGCAGGAGAGGTTCCTGGCAGCCTCGGCTACGGCAATCATTCCTCCCAGGTAGGGATCGAGGTAGCAGTAACGAGAATTACCATCGGTAGTCAAACCAATCCCCTTTTTCGTGCCCTTGATCCGGAGGACAGCAGCATCTCCACCAGGCCGCAAAACAGTGTTGATCAGCACCATGTGGTCGTACTGCCTGTAGACCCACTCCTTGCTGGCAATGGTAGGGTGCTCCAGAAGCGTCAGCAAAACCTTATTGAAGTCCTCGGGAACAGGCAACCGTTCAACAGGCCAGTAGCGACACTTTTCGTAATATTCGGGTACCCGCGGAGTTCGGTAATAAACTGGTGCTTCCTCGGTAAGCGCCTTGACAGGCACCTCGGCAACCAGGTTGCCTCCTTCCTTGACGCGGAAAATTCCGTCTCCTGTGACCCTGCCGATAACAACGGCATTGAGTCCCCATTTGTGGAAAATCTGCTGAACGAGTTCTTCCTTGCCTTGTTCAGGAATCAGCAACATGCGTTCCTGGGATTCGGACAGCATCACTTCATAAGGGGTCATTCCTTCCTCCCGTCTGGGGACGAGAGAAACATCGATTTCAATACCTGTTCCCGCCCGAGCAGCAGTTTCGGCGCAAGCACTCGTGAGACCAGCAGCACCAAGGTCCTGGATCCCAACCACACACCCTGTCTGAATCACTTCCAGGCAGGCCTCAATGAGGAGCTTTTCCATAAACGGGTCTCCGACCTGAACAGCGGGACGGCGATCTTCACTTTCCTCACTTAATTCCTCTGAAGCGAAGGTAGCGCCATGGATGCCATCCCTTCCTGTCGGTGCCCCTACCAGCATCACCGGGTTGCCTACCCCAGAAGCGCGGCCGCGCTTGATCTGATCGTGTTCCACAAGACCGACACACATGGCATTGACCAACGGGTTATCATTGTAGCTGGGATGAAAGTAAACCTCTCCACCAACTGTAGGGATTCCCAGACAGTTGCCGTAATCAGCAATTCCAGAAACAACCCCACCGAAAAGGTAGCGGACTCTGGGACTTTCGAGTGTCCCGAAACGCAGAGAATTGAGGATGGCGATCGGGCGGGCACCCATCGCGAAGATGTCCCTGACAATCCCCCCGACTCCGGTAGCAGCCCCCTGGTAAGGCTCAATTGCTGAAGGGTGGTTGTGGCTCTCGATCTTGAAGACAACAGCCTGGCCATCACCGATATCGACAACCCCGGCATTTTCCCCAGGACCCTGGAGGACCTGTGGCCCTGAGGTGGGGAAAAGCTTCAGCACAGGGCGGGAATTCTTATAAGCGCAGTGCTCCGACCAGAGTACAGCAAACATTCCTGTTTCCACGTAGTTTGGCTCTCGTCCGAGAAGCTCGCAGATCCGCTGGTATTCCTCAGCAGTTAACCCCATTTCTTTCCAGAGCGGCTTCTGTTCAGCCACACCCCAGCACCTCCTCACACCGCTGGCCTTCCCACCAGGAAAGGATGGACAGGAACAGTTTTTTTCCATCAGTGTTCCCTAAAATTTCTTCCGCACAGCGCTCGGGATGAGGCATCAGTCCCAAAACATTTCTCTCCTTATTGCAAATACCGGCAATGTTGTTGCAGGAACCATTGGGGTTAGCCTCAGTTGTCACTTCCCCACCAGGAGTGCAGTACCGGAAAACCACCTGTCCGTTCTCTTCGAGTTCAGCTAAGGCTTCTGGAGCAGCGTAGTAATTACCTTCACCGTGGGCGATAGGCATTCTAATGACCTCTCCCGCTCGGTAGATGTTGGTAAAAGGGGTCTCGTTGGTCTCTACTTTCAGGTAAACGTCCTGGCAGCGAAACTGCAGGCAGTTGTTGCGCATCATTGCCCCAGGAAGCAGGCCTGCCTCCAGGAGGATCTGAAAACCATTGCAGATCCCCAGCACGAGACCACCTTTTGCGGCAAACTCGGCCACTGCCTCCATTACAGGCGAAAAGCGGGCGATTGCTCCACTTCGCAGGTAGTCACCATAGGAAAAACCGCCAGGCAGGATGATGCAGTCAAAACCTGTGAGATCTTTTTCCTGGTGCCAGATGTAGGAAACAGGGTGACCGAGAACCTGGTCAATCACATGATAGCAGTCCATATCACAGTTAGAACCAGGAAAAACAACAATCCCGAATCTCATGAGGAAACCTCCTGCAGTTCGAAAAAGTAATTCTCGATCACTGGGTTGGCCAGCAAGCGCTCACACATCTCGCGGACTTCCTTTTCTGCTTCCTCTCTGTTGCTGTGTCCGAGGGAAAGAACGATGTACTTGCCAACACGCACATCGGCGACTCTCTCGTAACCAAGGCTGGTAAGCGCAGTTTTGACAGCAGCTCCCTGAGGGTCAAGGACCCCGTCTTTCAACGTAACGAAGATCCGTGCTTGAAACAACTAACCTTCCCCTCCTTGCATCCTCTGCCAGACCTTCTGGTACCCGGATACCAGGTCTCCAAGATCTCGCCGGAAGCGGTCCTTGTCCAGTTTTTCACTAGTCTCCAGATCCCACAACCTGCAGGTGTCGGGAGAAATCTCATCCACAAGAAGGAGTTCTCCACGATGATCAAAACCAAATTCCAGTTTGAAGTCAACAAGCAAAATCCCCCTCGTCTGGAAATAGGCTCTGAGGACTTGGTTGCACTTCAAAGAAATCTCCTTCAAAGCAGTGATCTGATCCGGTGTTGCCAGCTCCAGGGCGATGATTTCTTCCTCTGTCAGCAAGGGGTCATGGAGTTGATCTGACTTGTAGCAAAAGCTCACAAGGGGACGAGAGAGTTCCTTCCCTTCAGGCAGTCCCAACCTTTTGGCCATACTCCCAGCAACCAGGTTGCGCACGATGACCTCCAGGGGAAGGACCTCTACTCTCCGCACAAGCATCTCCTTTTCACTGACCAGACTGACGAAGTGGGTAGCCATTCCGGCGCACTCCAGGAGAGCAAAAAGGTGAGCAGAGATCAGATTATTAAGCCTTCCTTTGCCTGGGATCTCCTCTTTCTTCAGTCCATCAAACGCTGTTGCTTCATCCTTAAACTCCATTAAATAAAGATTGGGCTCCGAGGTGCTGTAGACCTTCTTGGCCTTTCCTTCGTAGACAAGTTCCTGCTTCTCCACTTCTTTCTTTGGAGAAACCAGTCTTGTCCTGATTTTTTCTTCCCACTTCCGGATAGGAGGATCACTCAGACCGGCCTTCCAGAAGATGTAGTCAGTATTTTCCAGGTAAGGCTTGTAATCAAAGAGAGCCTCAATTTCCTCAGAAGAAAGGTGTTTACCGATTTCTGGGTCACCTTTCACCAACTCCCGAAAATCGCCCTCAGGCCAGGCCTGAAGTGCCTGACGCTGCACGAGAGCATAGGCCTCTTCCCGCAGCAACCCTTTTTCCACGAGCGCCAGGAGCAAACGCTGGCTGAAGATCAAGCCCTTCGTCAGTTGGAGGTTTTTTTTCATCCGTTCCGGATATACCTGCAATCCCTGAACAATTTCGGCAAACTTGACGATCATGTAGTGGAGCAAGGTGGTGCTATCAGGAATGATGATCCGTTCCACTGACGAATGGGAAATGTCTCGTTCGTGCCAGAGAGGGATGTTTTCAAGGGCGGCCAGGGCGTTCCCCCGCACAACCCGGGCCAAGCCACTGAGACGCTCACAGGTGATCGGGTTGCGCTTGTGAGGCATTGCCGAGGAGCCTTTCTGCCCTTTGGCAAAACCTTCTTCCATTTCGAGAACCTCGGTGCGCTGGAGGTGCCTGATCTCGACGGCAAACTTTTCTAAAGAGGTGGCAGTGACAGCAAGGGCGTTGAGATACTCAGCATGACGGTCACGCTGGAGCACCTGTGTGGAAATCTTTGCAGGCTTCAGCCCAAGCTTCCTGCAGACGTATGCTTCGACATAAGGGTCAATGTGGGCATAAGTCCCCACTGCTCCCGAAAGCCGGCCGACACTGATCACCTCTTTCGCTCTTTCCAAGCGCCGGCGGGCACGCTGAAGTTCGCAATACCAGAGGGCAAACTTGAGACCGAGAGTAATCGGTTCGGCATGGACACCGTGGGTGCGGCCGATCATCACGGTATCTTTATAAACCAATGCCTTCTCTTTCAACAACTCCAGGAGCCTGTCCAAGGCTTCCAGAATGATCTCCAGGGCGTCCCGCATCAGCAGAGACAAGGCAGTATCAACGACATCGTAAGAGGTCAGCCCTAGGTGAAGATACTTGCCTTGATCACCAACAGACTCGGCAACGCAACTGACGAAAGCAATGACATCGTGTTTGGTTACTTCTTCGATTTCAGCGATTCGTGCAAGGTCAAAGCTCGCCTTCTTCTTGATCGTTTCCACTGCTGAGGCTGGTACCCTTCCGAGTTCCGCCCAGGCCTCACAGGCCAGGATCTCGATTTCCAGCCACTTCTGATAGCGATTTTGCGGTGACCAGAGCTCTTTCATCTCTGGGAGGGTATATCTCTCGATCACAAGATCAGACCTCCTTGAAACGAAAAATCCAGACAGGCTCTATCCTTCCCGTCTGGTCTCATTCATCGCCTGTTTTCATCAGGAGTTACTGAGAAGTTGTTGAACTTTTTTCGATTTTTCAACAACACTCACCGCCAGCTTCTCTCTGTAAGCCTGGAACTTCTGCCGCAAGTGCGGGTCTTTCAGACTCAGGATCTGGACCGCCAGGAGAGCGGCATTGCGAGCACCGTTGATCGCCACAGTTGCCACCGGCACCCCAGGAGGCATCTGAACAATGGAGTAAAGAGCATCAACACCACCAAGAGCACTTCCCTGGAGAGGCACCCCAATCACTGGTAGACAGGTATAGGAAGCCAACACACCGGGCAGGTGAGCTGCCATCCCAGCTCCGGCGATGATCACCTCTATCCCTCGCTCTTCGGCCTTGAGAGCGTACTCAGCAGCACGCTGAGGGGTGCGGTGAGCAGAAGCAACTACCACCTCACAGCCCACACCGAATTCCTGAAGAACCCGAACCGCCTCTTGCATCACCTGGAAATCAGAGTCACTACCGAGAACAATGCCAACGCGAACCCTTTCTTCTACCACCTTCTCTTTCTGCACCCCTTCCCACCTACTCCCACTCAATGGTAGCTGGTGGCTTTGAGGTGATATCGTAGAGGACACGGTTAACACCAGCAACCTCATTGACGATCCTCGTCGAAATCCGGGCAAGAAGTTCATGAGGAAGCCGTGCCCAATCAGCAGTCATCGCATCCTCACTGGTCACCGCCCTAACGACCACCGGATGGGCGTAGGTGCGTTCATCACCCATCACCCCGACACTTCTGATCGGGAGTAGCACCGCGAAAAACTGCCAAACCTGTCGGTCAAAACCAGCGCGGGTAATCTCTTCCCTGACAATCCAGTCAGCCTCTCTGACGATCTCCAGCTTCTCCTCGGTAACCTCTCCCAGGATCCTCACCGCCAGCCCTGGCCCTGGAAAGGGCTGGCGCCAGACGAGCTCCTCGGGGAGGCCAAGCTCCAAACCTACTCTCCTCACCTCATCTTTGAAAAGCCAGCGCAAAGGCTCAATAAGCCGAAACTTGAGGTTTTCAGGAAGCCCACCGACATTGTGGTGTGTTTTGATCACCGCAGCAGTCTGGCTCCCTGATTCAATGACATCAGGATAAAGCGTACCCTGGAGAAGAAATTCTACCTCTCCCAGGCGAGCAGCCTCTTCCTCGAAAACACGGATAAACTCGTGGCCAATGATACGGCGCTTTTGCTCAGGGTCGGCAACCCCTTTGAGCTTTTTCAGAAAACGCTCCCTGGCGTCAACAGTCACCAGGCTGAGCCCGACCTTCTCCTTGAAAAAGTTCTCCACTTGTTCCTTCTCACCCTTGCGGAGGAGCCCATGATCGACAAAAATACACGTAAGCTGGTCACCGACAGCGCGGTGCACAAGTGTCGCTGCAACCGCAGAGTCAACCCCTCCACTCAAGGCACCAATAACCCGACCCCGGCCGACGGTCTGCCGGATCTCCCTCACCTGTTCCTCGATGAATGATTTCGGCGTCCAGTCCCCTTGGCAACCACAGACATCGTAAAGGAAGTGTTCGAGGATCTCTTTGCCCCTGGGGGTGTGGTGCACCTCGGGGTGGAACTGAACTCCGTAAAGGCGATGCCCGTGGTCAACCATCGCAGCAACCGGGGTATCGGATGTGGAGGCAATCACAGAAAACCCAGGAGGAACCTCTTCCACCAGATCACCATGACTCATCCAGACCTGCATCTCCGTCGGGAGTCCCCGGAAAAGCGGGTCTTCGCTATCGACTACCTGCAACCAGGCAAGCCCATACTCCCTTTTTTCTCCTCGCTTCACCTTACCCCCAAGGAGATAGGCCATTAACTGCATCCCGTAGCAAATCCCCAGAACAGGCAACTCACCTTGAAGCAAACCAGGGTCACATTTCGGGGCATCCGGAAGATAAACACTTGCAGGCCCTCCAGAAAGGATCAACCCCTTCGGGTTACGGCTCTTGATCTCCGACAGAGGGGTAGAATAGGGAATGATTTCGCAGTAGACCCTCGCTTCCCGCACCCTGCGGGCGATCAACTGGGTATACTGGCCTCCGAAATCGATGATCAGAACCAGGTCCCGTGCTCCTAACACTCCGGGACCCCCTCTTTCGAACGAGAACCAGTCCCGGTAATCTCAGGCTGAGCCTCAGGGTGAAAGACGTAAATCCCTTTGAGATTACGGTAGCGCTGGCCGCAATCGAGGCCATAGCCGACAACGAAATAATCAGGAATAGTAAAACCGTTATAGTCGGGCTGGAACTCTACCTTGCGCCTTTCAGGCTTGTCCAGGAGAGTGCAAACCCGCAAACTGGCAGGGTCTCGGGCTTGCAGGTATTCGTAGAGATACTTCAAGGTAAGACCGGTGTCAACGATGTCCTCAACGAGCAACACATGGCGTCCTTCGATGTTTTCATCAAGGTCTTTTAAGATCCTGACAATACCTGAGCTCTCAGTGGTATCTCCGTAACTTGAGACAGCAATGAAATCAACTGTTACCGGGACTTTCAGTTCCCTAACCAGGTCTGCCATAAAAATAAAAGCACCACGCAGAACACCGATAACCAATAGCTCTTTTCCTGCATAATCCTTGCTGATGACCTCGGCAAGTTCTCGCACCTTTGCCTTCAACTGATCCTCAGAAATCAATTCCTGAAGCTTTTCCACAACCCTACCCCCAATTGAAGACCCAATTTTACAACTTGATTATACCACAGGCAAACGCTTTCTCCCACCATGTTGCTCAAGTGCCGAGTTCCCAGGAAGAAAGGTAGGCCTTCTGCTCATCGGTAAGCTCTTCCAAGGGGACACCGAGGGCAGCTAGTTTGAGGCGAGCAACTCTTTCATCGATCTCTTGGGGTACTTTGTAGACCCCTGGCTCCAGCTTTCCTTTTTGCTGAACAAGCCAAGCAGCAGAAAGCGCCTGGTTGGCAAAACTAAGGTCCATCACCTCAACAGGGTGACCTTCTCCACAGGCGAGGTTAACCAGCCTGCCCTCGGCCAAAAGATAGATTCTCCGGCCATCACCAAGAACAAACTCCTCAACATTTTCCCTAACGAACTGCCGCTTTTTGGCCATCGCCGCCAGTGCCGGGATGTCTATCTCTACATTGAAGTGCCCGGCATTGGCCAAGATCACCCCATCCTTCAGGAAGGGAAAATGTTGTTTTCCCAACACATGGATGTCCCCGGTAGCAGTAACGATGAAGTCAGCCTTACTGGCAGCACCCTTCATATCACTAACTTCGTAGCCATCCATCACTGCTTCGAGGGCACGGAAGGGGTTAGTCTCCACAACAATTACTTTTGCCCCCATCCCGCGCGCCCGCATGGCGATCCCTCGCCCACACCAGCCGTAGCCGGCAACAACGAAAACAGAACCGGCAAGAAGGTAATTAGTCGCCCTAAGGATTCCATCGATGGTCGATTGCCCTGTTCCGTACCTGTTATCAAAGAGGTGCTTGGTCTGGGCATCATTAACAGCAATCAAAGGATATTTGAGGATTCCCTCGTTCGCCATTGCCCTTAACCTGATTACCCCGGTAGTGGTCTCTTCAGTTCCTCCAATAACCTTTTCGGCCTGTCTCGGTCTCTCTTTGTGGAGAGTTGTGACCAAATCAGCACCATCATCGATGGTTACCTGTGGCTCCTTGTCGAGAACAGCATAGATCTGGCGGTAATAGGTGTCTTTATCTACTCCCCTTTTGGCGTACGTGGGAATTCCGTAAACAACATTAAGAGCAGCAGCTACATCATCCTGAGTGCTCAAGGGGTTAGAAGCACAGAGAAAAACTTCAGCACCCCCGTGTCGCAGTACCCGGACGAGATTGGCCGTTTTCGCCGAAACATGGAGGCAGGCCCCAATACGAACCCCATCAAGCGGTTTCTCCCGCCCCCATGCCTCTTTAATCTGCCTGAGAACAGGCATCTTTCTCCAGGCCCACTCGATTTTTCGCCTCCCCTTCTCTGCCAGTCCCTCGTCAGTCAAGAGTAAATCCCGCACCTCGTTCATTTCCTTTCCTCCCCAGATTTTTTGCCCTAATTAATATACCACACCTTAGTGCTTTTTGCTGCATCAGTTCCTTCTCCCGCCTGCAAGACGAACTCACTGTGGCGGTTTGATCTCAAACTTCTTGTGAAAGTCCTGGAAGGTGATCACCAGGGAAAGGAAAGAACCAGGGCTGTTCTTGTTCTCTGCAGTTACCTTTGCCTGGACAAGCTGATGGTTTTTTCTGTCAATCCAGAGGCGATAAGTAAAGTTCTGCCACCACGCCTCCAAATAATCGTTTTCTACCTGGGGGGAAAACTCGATCACCCAGCACTTTTTCTTACCCATTTTTTCTATCCCGACAAGCTGAGGCTCACCGATTCTTTTAAACCGGAAGTTCTTCAGAGGATTGATTTCTGCCATAAACATCTGCTCACCAGAAAGGTCATTCCCCTCAAGGATGACCCACCTTTCAGAAACAGGGTCACAACTGTATGTCTTCATCCCAATTTGATAGATGTCAACCGGGGTTCCCAAGATGTTCCCCTTAATATGAAAATTGTTACCTGACTTTTCTCCAACCACCTGGCTCCACTTCTGTTTCCTCCCCTCAATTTCGAATTCGGCAGAGATTTGGTAGCGGTAATAGCTGGCTCGGAGTGCATCCTGCAGCACCTCCTCAACGAGGGGACCAGGCTCAACCCTGGTCAGGACGTGGTACAGATAAAAACCGCCAGCCCCCAAGACAACCACCATCAATACAGACAAAGCAAAAAACAAAGTCTTCTCCCGCAACAACATTCCCCCTAAACTGGCTGTATGCTACAACCAGTTTATGCAACTGCAACCTCACCTATACGCCCGGGGGTTTCCTCCCCAAAAAACAGAAACAAGGGTCCATTCTCAGACAGAGCAGCCCCCAGTAAGAACACCTCACAGCGGCACTACATAATGACCCCGTAACTGCAAGTAAATGTGGTTTTCCCGCTCGCTTAGTGATAAGGCCCATGGTCGCACACATAATAATGACAAGGCCCCGGTCGAAGTCGACCGGGGCATTTGCTCACTATCGGACCTTGAGAAAAGATCAGGAAGCCTTTTCTTTTTTGCCCTTGGGGTGATGAACTTCCACAGGTACTTCGTAAAACGGTTTCCTCCACTCTTCCTTGACGGTGATGGCACCCCTGGGGCAGTTTTCAGCACAAACCTCACAGATAATGCAGCGTCCAGGATAGAAGATCAGCTCCTTCTTCTCCTTGTCTATCTCAATCGCCGCAGCAGGGCAACGACGTGCACAGCCTCCACACAATGTGCATTTCTCATCGTCGAAGACTATATGGCCTCGTGTCCTTTCAAAAGGTTTCCTGACCTCAACCGGGTACAGCCTGGTGGCAGGTCCCCCAAACAGGTTGCGAACGATCGTCGGTAACATCTTTGGCATTATGCTCCACCTCCTTAGCAAATACTTACCTCTCGGTACAACTGATACAGGGATCGATCGAGAGCACGATCACGGGGACATCTGCCAATTCGCAACCTGGCAACATAACTAAAAGTGCTGGGATGTTGGCAAAGGTAGGTGTCCGCACCTTCAACCGTTCGAGATTTCTTGTCCCGTTTCCTTTGGCATAGTAGAAAACCTCACCTCTGGGTTGTTCAGCACGGAATACTGCCTCATTTGCCGGTGGGTTGCCTTTGACCTTGATGCTTATTTCTCCTTCAGGGATCTTACTGAATGCTTCCAAGATCAGGTCACATGATTGCAGGGTTTCTCGCAAGCGGACGACAGCCCTCGCGTAACTGTCACCGTCTTTTTCAACAATCGGCTCAAATCCTAATTCACCATACGCTTGGTAACCCTGCATCCGGCAGTCCTCGGCCACGTCGGATCCCCTCAGCGTGGGCCCCGCACAACCGAGTGTGATTGCCTGTTCCCTCGTGAGAATACCTTTACCCACGGTCCGAGCCTTGACTGTATAGTCGTTCATCAGCACCTTTCCTAATTCCTCGGTTTCTTTCTTTACTTCTCTGACGATGTCGATACACTTCTTCTGCTGCTCACTATCAATATCTCTGCGGACCCCGCCTATAATCGAAACTGACTGGGTAACCCGCTGACCTGTGGTCAATTCCATCGCATCGAGGATTTTTTCCCTGATCCTCCAGAACTGCATGAACATGCTCTCAAGCCCGAAGGCATCAGCCAAGAGTCCCAGCCAGAGAAGGTGGCTGTGGATCCTGCTCATCTCCGACCAGATCACCCGGAGGTACTTGGCGCGCGGCGGAATTTCCACACCAAAAAGCCTTTCGATGACTTCACAGTAGCTGCACCCGTGAATACAACTGCAGATCCCGCAGATCCTCTCACAAATGTAGATGTTTTTGGGGAAATCGTTCAGTTCACAAGCTTTTTCAATACCCCGGTGGCAGTAGCCAATTGCTGGGACGACGTCAACGACTTTCTCGTCCTCACAGGTGATCTTCAACTGGATAGGTTCTGGAAGAACCGGGTGCTGTGGTCCAAACGGTGCTACCGTGCGCACTACCTTTGACATTTACTCTCCCCCCTCTCCCTCGGCAGCAGTGGGAGCTGACTTCAGCATCGGCTTGACTGGACTGTCCTGCGCCAGGAGCATATACCCACCGAAATCTATGGCAATGTCTTTCACATTGAGCCCGAACAATTCCTTCATCTCGTTCTCGATCAACACCGCAGTCAAACAAACCCCACTAATGCTGGGAACCTCTTCATCCTTACCAACAGTCATGCGAATCGCTTTCATTTCCATGCCAGGGCTGTAGTTAAAGTAGTAGGTAACCTCGAATTTATCTCCGAGATCACTGCAAACAGCAGTGACAAACCTCATCTTCTCGTCCATGAATTTTTTTACTTCATCGAGAAGCTCTTCTTTTTTGATCTCCTTCAAGTTCTCGATCATATCGCCACCCCCTGCAGTTTGGCAAGCTTTTGCAGGGCCAGAACCACACCATCGATGATCGCCTCAGGGCGAGCTGCACAGCCTGGAACGTAAACATCAACAGGTATTACCTTGTCAACCCCACCAAGGATGTTATAACAGTTGTGGAAAACCCCACCTGAGCAGGCACAGGTTCCGACTGCAACCACCATCTTGGGGTCAGGGATCTGGTCATAAAGGTTTTTGAGCACACGGGCTGTCCGCCTGTTAACTGCTCCTGTTACCACAAGCACATCAGCGTGTTTCGGGTTTCCCATGTTGACGATTCCGAAGCGCTCGATATCGTAGAGGGGTGTCAGGCAGGCCAACACCTCAATGTCACAACCGTTACAGGAACTGTTGTCGAAGTGCATAATCCAAGGCGATTTGATCCGCGAGGTATGGATGATTCCCATTTATAACACCCCTTTCTTTAAGTAAAGGTAGGCAAGATTCAGAACACCGAGGATCAAACCAACCGCCCAGCTTACCTTGACCATCCAGCCTGCAGTCATACGTGCGGCAATGTTATCAATGAACATTTCGAGGACAAATGCTGCGAGGGCAATGATAATACCCACCCAGAGCGGGTTTGCCCAGAAGAGGCTCACCAGACCAAGCAGAAGAACGATCTCGTACCACTCAGTCAGAAGAACGAGAGCGTAGTAAGGCCCCGAGAACTCGGTCATAATCCCTTTGACCAGTTCCTGGTGGGCATGGTGAGAAGTAGAAATATCGAACGGGGACTTGCGTAGCTTGATCGTCAGGACGTAGATCAGGGCGATAAAGATCGGCCACAAAGGAACGATCAAAGGTGTGTTGTTCTTGAAGATTTCGCTGATCATGAAACTCCCGTTCTGAGCGTAAATCGCCAATGCCATCAACAGTAACACAGGTTCATAAGAAAGCATCTGAAGCAGTTCCCTGTTGGCACCAAAGTGGCTGTAAGGTGACTTGCAGCTAAACCCTGCGAGCACGAAGCAAATCCCCGCAAATCCGAGCATGAACACGAGGAGCAGGATGTCTTGCTGCAAGACAAGCAAAACGAGACTCGTGATCATAAAGAACAGGTAACCATAGAGCCAGACAAGTTGGACCCTGCTTACAGCGATTTTGCTCTTCCCGAGCAGTTTAAAGAAGTCATAAAACGGCTGAACAATCGGCGGCCCCCAGCGTCCCTGGAGCCGAGCGGAGATTTTCCTGTCAATACCAGCAAGAATTCCACCAATAAAAGGAGCCACAACAACGGCGATGATTGCTAACAGCCACTGGTTCATTTACGACCACCTCCCCAGTGAAACACCAAACAGAATGACCAACAAGGCAATGGCAATCGTATTGACCCAAGGATTCAGAGCAGCCTCACCCAGGACACTCTGGAAGTAGTAGCCTCCCAACTGCAACTTGGCCTTCTGTTCACCTGCCGTGATCCATTCATCGGCATCTGTACCTCCGACTTGCTCACCACACATGTAAACAGGGCGGAGTTCCCCGGGTTTCAAAGCAAGGCAAATGAAGGGCACAAACAGGGCTGCAGCCAGCACCAGGAAGAGTGGCCACACCGGATAGGCACCAACTGCCTGAGCAGCACTAGCTGCTGCAGATCCCGGAATGACGATGTTCCAACCCTGAGCAAAAACCTCTTCAGCAGCAATTACATTGGTTACTGCAAAGTGAACAAACTTCTGGTAAATGGGAGCAACACCAATGCCAACCACAAAAATGCCGATCACGAGCACCCACAAAGGCACGGAATAGCTGAGGGAAAGTTTTTCCCACTTCTTGCCGAGCCGTGGCAAAACCTGAAGCAAGCGTCCAAGCCACTTCGCCCAGAAGACGATGGTAACTGCACTCGCCAGGACGAAGAGGATCGCTGCCAGAGGAACGATGTAAACGGCTTCTAGAGCCATCCACTTGCCGAGCAGCATCCCGAATGGAGGCATGAACATCGAGAGGATCCCGACAGCGGTAATAAAGGTGACCACAGGCGCCTTTTCCGCAAGCCCTTCCATATCCTCGATGTCACGGCTCCAGATGATGTGGTCAATAGTACCGGCACACATAAAGAGTAAACCTTTGGAAATTGCGTGGAAGATGATCAAGAGAATCGCCGCCGCAATCGAGAGAGGAGTGTTAATCCCAGCACACGCAATGATCAGACCCAGGTTGGCAATCGTCGAGTAGGCAAGCACCCTCTTAGCATTGGTCTGGCTGATCGCCAGTGCCGAAGCTCCGAAGAAGGTAAAGGCTCCTGCCAGCGCAACCATGATGCTCAGGTAAGAACCAGCAAATGCAGGTGCCAGTCTGACTACCAGGTAAACCCCTGCCTTGACCATTGTACTGGAGTGGAGTAATGCAGAAACCGGTGTCGGAGCCACCATCGCTCCTAGAAGCCAGCTCTGGAAAGGCATCTGGGCAGCTTTGGTAAATCCGGTGAAGCACAGCAAAGCAATGGGAAGCAGGGCAACTGCCTGACCAAGGCCACCGCTGATAATGTTCTGCATCGAAAGGGCCTCGGCACCACCGTGGTTCATGTAAAGATAAATAATTGCCAGCACGAACGCAGTTCCACCAAGAGAGTTCATCCACAGAGCACGGGCAGCATTGTTAATCGCTTCTGTTGTCAGGTCGTGAGCGATCAACTCGAAGCAGCAAAGGGTGGTAACTTCCCAGAAGAAGTAGAGCCAGTAAATGTTGTTGGCAAATACGAGTCCATTCATTGCACCCAGGAACATGACGAGCCAGAAGAGGAAGCGTGACTGGCGGGAATTCTCGAGGTGCAGGTGGTGTTCGTGGTCATACATGTAGCGAATGGCGTAGACGCAGATGAGAGAACCGATGATGGAAATAATCAAGGTCATTACCACAGCAAGGTGGTCAATGAAAAATGCCGGTTCCACTTCAGCGTGGGCTCCCATCCCAAATTCCCAGTAAGCCAGTGGGATGATCTGGGTGAGAGCAAAAATCAACACCAACCAATTTCTCAAGGAAAGACCCGCATAAATGTAGAACAGAAGAATAACATAATCAAGAACCGTAATCACAAGACCCCAATTGTAGCCCTCTGGTGTGTACTCAATTGGAAGGCCTTGCTTGACGAAAAGAATTGAATTGATGATCAGTGCGATTGCGGTGAGGACTACAATAAGACCACGGATGTGATACTGACGAATAATGTATACAAGAATTCCGGAGATGAGTGGAAGCAGAATCGCTACTGCCATCATCCAGTCAAGTTGCATAATTCCCCCCCCTTAAAGCTAATTCAAAAACGAGCCTTTGATAATCTTCCCCCTCTCCCTCTTTCACCCCCTCTTCGAATGAAATCCCCCTCTCCGCCGCGGGAGGGGGAACAAATAAACACCCTTTTCTGTAAAAACTTATTCGAGATTTTTGCCAAAATTCCTGCTAACCTTTTCAATAATTCTTTAGATTGTCACAAGATCTTTGATTTGCTCGAAAACCCCTGATTCATAGGCATTTTTTCCTTGGCAGGGTATAATGGAAGTATGGTTGGCATTCGGGAAGACTTTTTCAAACGCATGGCTTGCTTTCTGGGAGAAGAGGTAAAGACCTTCGCGGAAGCCTTGAGCCGGTCTGAGTTCCCGGCACTCAGGGTAAATACGCTGAAGCTTACACCCAAACATTTTGCCGAGCGCAGCCCTTTTCCGCTGGAGCCAGTCCCTTGGTGTCCGGCAGGCTTCGTGGTGCCGGATATTGGAGCCCGGCCGGCCCTTCATCCTTACCACGCCGCCGGCCTTTACTACCTGCAGGACCCAGCCAGCATGCTGGCGGGGGTCATCTTAGACCCCCAACCAGGCGAGTGGGTGCTGGACCTTTGCGCAGCGCCGGGAGGAAAGGCCACCCATCTAGCCGCACGCATGCAAAACCGGGGAGTCTTGGTAGCCAATGACCCCAACCCCCGGCGGGTCCCCGTGCTGGCCCGCAACCTGGAGAGGATGGGAGTGACCTGCGCGGTAGTCCTGCAGGAAGAACCGGCCCGCCTGGCCCAGCACTTCGCCGGCCTCTTCGACCGCGTGCTGGTGGACGCTCCCTGTTCGGGAGAAGCCACTCTAGCCCACGACCCGGAAGCCAGGCGCCGCTGGTCGCCGAAGACCATTCGCAAGATGGCCGCTTTGCAAAGCCACATTTTAAAGCAGGCTGCACGGCTCACCCGTCTGGGAGGGTATTTGCTTTACGCTACCTGCACCTTCTCACCGGAAGAAAACGAAGAAGTAATAGCTTCCTTCCTCCAAGCTCATCCCGAATTTCGCCTAGTGGAGGTGAAAAGACACCCGCTTTTTGACCGGGGGCATCCAGAGTGGAGCCGCTTTTCCCTTCCCGAACTTGTGCGAGCAGTACGCCTCTGGCCTCACCGAGGCCCAGGGAAAGGGCATTTCTACGCCCTCCTGCGCCGGGAAGGAAAAGAAACTCCTTTCCGTCCTCAGCCCCGCGATCTTCTTCCCCCAGAAGCGGAAAAAGCTTACCGCAACTTCTGCGACCAATATCTCGAATCTTTACCTGCCGAAGAAGGGTTGGTGCTATGGCGCGAAGGAATCTTCCGCACTTCCCTTCCCCTAGAAATGCTGGAAGGACTGCGAGTGCTCCGCCCGGGCTGGTGGCTAGGAAGCCTCAAACAGGAGGGGTTTGTGCCCGACCACGCCCTGGCCCTGGGAATAAGGACCGAACAGGTGAACCAGGTTTTATCCCTCTCCCCTTCCGACCCCATGCTCAAAGCATACCTGCGTGGAGAGGAACTCCCTCTGGCAGGGCAGGAAGGATGGGTGCTGGTAGCAGTGGAGGAGTTTCCCGTGGGGTGGGGCTACTGCCGCCAGGGAAGGCTTAGAAACTTCTACCCCCGCGCCTGGCGTCTGCTCGGTACCGGAATCTAGCTCAAAAGTTTTGCACTCCTTTAATCGCTGATTACAGATTCTCTCCTTGTCCGAGCACAGTGCCAACAAGAATCCTAGCCATCCCCAGGCTAATTGCCAGCATTGCCACAGTGAAGCCTGGACCTTTTTCCAGATGGCCGGCGATAGGTTGCGCGAGACAGGAGCAAAACGAGAGCAAAAAAGGAAAAGCCAAGCCGAAAACCTTACCCTATCCCAGTGGCCAAACTCCCTGAAGTAAGCCCGGCGAGTTTCGCTGTCTCCGAATTCCCAAGCATCTTTCAGAGAAACTACATGAAGTGTAGATTCTACGCGCGGCCGTAAAATCCTCCTGGCGACAAAACATGGCTTTCAAGGTATATTTGACTCGGGTGGAGAAATCTAGAGTTGGTTTATTATTCGCCAAACATTGCCATTTTTTCCTGCAGGATAATCAAGATAACAAAAAGTTCACCTCAAAAACGCGGACAATAAAAAAATCGGCACTCCGCCTCCGAACCCCAAAGTTTTCAGAAAGGGAAGGGACAGAGTGCGATGTCAGACTGTTTCGGGACCCTTGATTTTGCTGGGATTTTTCTGGACTGTTTTGGACAACCTAAAAACTGGAAGAACCCCGCCCGGCCTTGATTTCAAGGGATTTTTCAGGATTGAGGAAACGAAATTCAGATCGTCACAAGATCTTTGATTTGCTCGAAGCGCTTGCTCCCGATTCCGGAAACATTCTGAACATCTTCGATCCTCTTGAAGTAGCCATGCTTTTCCCGGTAATCGATGATTCTCTGGGCAAGTACAGGCCCGATTCCTGGCAACTCTTCCAGTTCTTCGGCAGAAGCGGTGTTGAGGTTGATCTTGCCGCTCCCAGAAGGACTCTCAAAAACACTGCCATTGTCTGGGATCAAGTTGGTGACCTCACCGACGCGGGGCACGTAGACCTTTTCTCCATCACTCAAAATTCTCGCAAGATTAAGCTGATCGAGGTCAGCTTCATCCAAAAGACCTGCCTCCTCAACAGCGTCAATCACCCTTGCACTCTGGGGAAAGTAATAAACCCCGGGTTTCTGCACTGCACCTGCAACATGGACAGCGATCGTTTTTTCTGCTTCCCGCTCCTCTTCCGAGAGCAAAGGAGCAGGCTCACTCGGAACCACAATATTCTCCTGCTGCTCTTCCCGCTGCCAGCAGGCATACTTGAACCCAGCAGCAAACACAAAGGCCACAACAAAGATGATCACCAATCCCTGGAGCCTGCGGTCCCAGTTCCACACCTGACTCATCTCCTCTAAAAACAAAACTCAAAAAACGGGAAACTTGCCAAGTGCAATCCCCCACCCCTGGAATTTACTCCTCTGCTTAAAGAGTCCTGATACAACGACAAAACTAAGTTTCATCACCACCAAAAGTTTTTCCCTCCTCAGCGAAAACTCCTTTATACCCTTCAAGGGCGAGAAGGTGTCTTTTTAGCCACTCTCCCCCACAGCCGTAATTACCAAGACTTCCGCCGGCATAAACCACACGGTGACAGGGAATAAAGAGAGGAAGCGGGTTAGCTGCAAGGGCGCGTCCGACAGCACGGGCAGCTCGCGGTCGGCCACACTGCTCGGCCACCCAACGGTAGGAACGCACCTCTCCTGGCGGTATCGAGCGAACAACCTTGTAAACATTCTTCTGCCAGTTGGTAAACCACGACCAGTCAACGGGAAATCCTTCAAGAGGTTTGCTGACCTTGCCGGAAACCAAAAAAAGAAGCAGCTCTGCGGCTGCTTGACCCAGCAAATCACTCTTCCTAACTTCCTGTAAAGAAGAAACAACCAGAACTGCTTCTCTTTTTTTGAAAACAGCCTTTCTTAGAAAAGCAATCCCTTCTCCAATGTTCTCCAACGGCCAGGCACAGGCAAACAATCCGCAATCAGTGGCAGCAAGGGCTGCCCATCCCTGGGGAGTAAAGAAACTACAGGCCCTGACCACAACCCTTTTCTCTTGCCAACCCACCTTTTCCTTCAGCCACCTTTTACCTGACTACAAGGTTAACCAGTTTTTCAGGAACACAAATGACCTTCACCAGCTCTTTGCCACTGAGCATCTCCTGGATCTTTGGCTGAGCAAGGGCGATCTTTTTCATTTCCTCGGGATCAATGCCTGCGGGAACCTCCACCCGGTCGCGGACACGACCGTTCACCTGGACGACAATGGTAATCTTCTCAGTAACCAGAGCTTCCGGGTCAGGTTCCGGCCACTTCTGAGCATGGACATCACCAGGCATACCCAATTGTTCCCAGAGTTCTGAAGCGATGTGAGGTGCAAAGGGGGAGAGCAGAATCAGGAGGTTGGTCACCCCTTCCCGCAAAACTTGTTTGTTTCTCTTGCCTTCTGGAGTATGTTCACAATAATGATAAAGCCCGTTAACGAGTTCCATAATGGCGCTGATGGCAGTATTGAAATTGAAGCGTTCCTTAATGTCGACGGTTACCTTCTGAATCGTTCTGTGGATGAGAGAGCGCAAAGAACGGTCCTCGGTGTTGAGAGCATCCTGAGACAGAGGAAACTGGGCCACACCCTGAACCTGGGGAGCAAGGCCAGTCACCAGGCGCCAGACCCTGTTAAGGAAGCGGAAAGAACCCTCAACACCCTGGTCGCTCCAGTCGAGGTCACGCTCAGGAGGAGCAGCAAAGAGAATGAAGAGTCGGGCAGTATCAGCACCATAGTTTTCGATGATCTCTTCAGGACTGACGACATTGCCCAATGACTTGGACATTTTTGCCCCGTCTTTGAGAACCATTCCCTGTGTAAGCAGATTCTTGAAAGGCTCATCAACCGGCACCAGACCTAGATCATAAAGAACTTTAGTGAAAAAGCGGGCATACAGCAGGTGGAGAATGGCGTGCTCTACCCCTCCAATGTACTGGTCAACAGGCATCCAGTAGCGCAATTTGGCTTCATCAAAGGGTTTTTCTGTTTCGTGAGGACTGCAGTAGCGCAAGAAATACCACGACGAACAGACAAAGGTATCCATGGTATCAGTTTCCCGCCGCGCTGGTGCCCCGCACACAGGACAGGTCGTTTTTGTAAAGGATTCGCATTTCGAAAGAGGTGACTCCCCTGTTGGGGTAAACTCGACATCGAGTGGCAGAAGGACCGGGAGTTCACTTTCTGGGACTGGCACAATCCCGCATTTCTCGCAATAAACAATGGGAATCGGGGCTCCCCAGTAGCGCTGCCGGGAGATCAGCCAGTCACGCAGACGGTAGTTAACTTTCCTCTGCCCGTATCCTTTCTCTTCGATAAACTCCGTGATCTTCAGTTTGGCAACCTCACTGTCCATTCCGTCAAAAGGTCCGGAATTGACCATCAAACCTGGTTCTACGTAAGCTTCTTCCATTGTTTGCGGATCGATTTCTGCTCCGAAGGGCTGGATTACTACCTTCACGGGGAGGCGATACTTCCGGGCAAATTCAAGGTCTCTCTGGTCATGAGCAGGGACTCCCATAACCGCTCCTGTTCCGTACTCCATCAGGACGTAGTTGGCAATCCAGACAGGAACACGGTCACCGTTAAGGGGGTTAATTGCATAGGCACCAGTGAAAACCCCTTCTTTTTCTCCTTCGGCAGCAGTCCTGACAATTTCGCTCTGGAGGCGCACCTTTTCGATGAACTTCTTGATTTCGAGGGCATCTGGGTTACCCTGCAAAAGTTCTTCCACTAGGGGATGCTCAGGTGCGAGGACAATGTAAGTGACTCCGTAAATCGTGTCAGGCCTGGTAGTGAAAACAGGGACATCTTTCCCGTTCTCCAGCTTAAACCTAATCTCTACCCCTTCGCTTCTGCCGATCCAGTTCTCTTGCATTACTCTGACCTTTTCCGGCCAACCTTCGAGTTTCTTGAGGTCTTCCAGAAGACGGTCGGCATAAGCAGTGATCCGAAAGAACCACTGTTCGAGTTCTTTCTTGGTAACCTCAGTTCCACAACGCTCACATTTACCATCTTTTACCTGCTCGTTGGCCAGCACCGTGGCGCAAGCCGGGCACCAGTTGACCGCAGCTTTTTTCCTGTAAGCAAGACCATTCTTGTAGAACTGCAAAAAGAGCCACTGCGTCCAACGGTAGTAATCCGGGTGACAGGTGGCAATTTCCCGCGACCAGTCATAGCTCACGCCAAGCAATTTCAACTGTCGGCGCATGTTGTCGATGTTGTCCCAGGTCCACTTCGCTGGATGAATGCCGTGCTTGATTGCGGCGTTCTCCGCAGGAAGTCCAAAGGCATCCCATCCCATTGGATGAAGGACCTGGTAGCCCTGCATCCTGTAGAAGCGGGCAACAACATCACCGATGGCGTAGTTGCGGACATGCCCCATATGCAGGTTCCCCGATGGATACGGAAACATCTCCAGACAGTAAAACTTGGGGAGACTGGGGTTCTCAGTTACCCGAAATGCTTCTTCTTTTTCCCATCTTTCCTGCCACTTTCTTTCGACCAGACGGAAGTTGTATTTCCTGCTCACCACTGATCACCCTATACCTGCAAATTAAAAACTCCCGTCCCTTTTAGGGACGGGAGTTTGTTCCCGCGGTACCACCCTGATTGGTAAATAACTGGTGGAGCTGGCGGGAGTCGAACCCGCGACCTCTTCCATGCCAAGGAAGCGCGCTCCCACTGCGCCACAGCCCCCCGTATTTACCCACTCTGCTGAAAGTTAACGCCTTTCAACGGCACCGACTTATCATCGGCACTGCTCCCGGGCGAGTTCAGCCCCCGGCAGGCCACCGGCTCGCACCCCGTAAACCGGCTCTCTGAAGGCTGCCACCAGGGCCTAATACTCCCGTTCCTTGCATTTGTTCTCATTTTAAGACCACACCCATTATACGAAATCTATTGGTGAGTGTCAAGATTAATCTCAGAAATGCCTTCAAAAATCACAGGGGCATCTCCCCACAAACGCTCGAGGGCATAAAAGCGCCTGGCCTCCTCACTAAAGATGTGAACGATCACATCCCCAAAATCAAGGAGGACCCAACCAGACTCTGGTGTTCCTTCACACCTCCCGAAAACACCGGCCTCGGCCAATCTTTCTTCAACTTCGCGGGTGATCGCCTTCAACTGGGGTACACTGTTACCACTGCAGATCACAAAATAATCAGCAACCGGGAAAATACCTCGCAGGTCGAGAACGATGACATCGTTTGCCTTTTTGTCAACAGCAGCGCGGGCTGCCTCAATGGCTACCTCGCGATAATTGAGCAAATTCTATTTCCCCCCTGTCTGCGAAATGAAAAAATTCCACGCCGCAATAGTCTGCGGGTGGATAACTCTTTTCCTTTGCAAGCAGTAGCGGATTGTGGAAGCAAAACCTGCCAGAAGGGCAAGGTCAAGATCTTCCCTCGCCAGCCTGCGGATCCTGGCCACACCTGGGAAACTCCGGCCCTCGGCGATCAGATCTGCAAGATAAACGATCTTTGCCAACAAACCCATCCCTGGCGCCCCCAAGGTGTGGTTACTGATCGCCTCAAGAACCTCTCGATCTTCAATGCCTAATTCTTTCCGAACAAGAACCGCTCCCACCGGCCCGTGTAAGAGCACGGGAAACTTCCGCTCAATCTCGTTCTTGATCAGACCGTTCTCCTCAGCAAGGCGCAAAAGTTCATTTTGGGGCAGATCCCGCGCACAGTCGTGCAAAAATCCGGAGAGTTCTGCCTTCTTCCGGTCTCCACCATAACGCTCCGCAAGTTCTCCAGCACAAAGGGCTACAGAATAAGAGTGTTCTAATCGGGCTGGGGTAACCATTTTTTGGAGATAATCCCGATAAGAATCTTCGACTTCAATCCTGTCCAGTTCTTCCCCACACTCCCTCACTAGTATGCAGTAACAGAACTCGTAATATGCAGATAATCACGTTTCGACTTCCTTATAGAGTCCGTTGTGGTGAATGTAAATCTCGACAGGATCGGGAACCAGGTACTTAATTGACAGACCGCGACGGACACGCATCCGCAGTTCACTGGAAGAAATACTGAGAAGAGGAACCTCAAGAACCGAGACCGACCTAGAAAAATACTCACCAAGCAGATTTTCCAGTTTGCCCAGGTCGTACCCCGGCCTCGTGGCCGCGATGAAACGACAGGAAGAAAGAAGTTCCTCTGGCTGCTTCCAGGTGAAGATCTCCAAAATGGCATCAGCACCAGTGATGAAGTAAAGTTCTGTTCCTTCTCCGAAAATCCTTTTAAACTCCCTAATGGTGTCAATGGTGTAAGACGGGCCACCCCGATCATATTCTATTCTGGAAACCCGAAACCAGGGATTGGAGCAGATCGCCAGCATCACCATCAGGTAGCGGTGCCAGAAATCAGAAACACTCCCTGGTGCTTTGTGAGGTGGCTGACCTGAAGGGACGAAGATCACCTGATCAAGCCTGTAAGTTTCCCGCGCCACTTCCGCAGTAACCAAATGACCGTAGTGAATAGGGTCAAACGTTCCCCCCATGATTCCAATCCTGTGCTTGCTCATCTGGAGAACCTGTTTCCTCCATCAGGTGCGGATTTGCCCGTCACCGAAAATGATGTACTTCACAGTAGTAAGTTCCTCTAATCCCATCGGCCCGCGAGCATGGAGCTTTTGGGTGCTGATCCCAATCTCCGCTCCAAAACCGAACTGATAGCCATCAGTAAATCGTGTGGATGCATTAACGAAAACTGCAGCAGCATCTACCCTCTGCAAAAAGGCACGTGCCCGCTGATAATTGTTGGTGACAATCGCCTCGGTGTGCTTTGTACCGTAATTATGGATGTGCTCAATTGCTTGCTCGAAGCCCTCTACCACCCGGATCGCCAGAATCAAGTCGAGATATTCGGTTTTCCAGTCCTCCTCAGTAGCAGGGTTGCAATCAGGCAGGATTTCTCTTGTCTTCTGGCAACCCCGGAGTTCGACACCTTTTTCCTTGAGGGCTGCCGCAACCTTGGGCAGAAATTCTTCCGCAATCTTTTCGTGAACGAGGAGGGTCTCCATCGCATTGCAAACAGCAGGCCGCTGGGTCTTGGCATTGACAACAATGCGGGTGGCCATATCAAGATCAGCATCTTCATCAACATAAACATGACAGTTTCCTACACCTGTTTCCAGTACCGGGACTGTAGCATTCTCGACAACTGTCTGGATCAGACCTGCTCCACCGCGGGGAATCAGCACATCGATGTACCCATTCATCCTCATCATGATTCTGGCTGCTTCCCTGTCGGTCGTCTCCACCAGTTGGATTGCTCCCTCAGGAATTCCTGCACTTGTAGCAGCAGCGCTGATGACATCTGTAATCGCCTTGTTCGAGTTGAAGGCCTCGGAACCACCACGCAGGATCACAGCATTCCCAGCCTTGAGGCAAAGGCCCGCAGCGTCAACAGTAACATTGGGGCGAGCTTCGTAGATGATCCCGATCACACCAAGAGGGACCCGCATTTTGCCGATCTGCAGCCCGTTTGGGCGTGTCCACATCTTGACAACCTCACCAACGGGATCGGGAAGTGCCACAAGGGCGCGCAGCCCCTCAGCCATTTCCCGGATCCGGTCTGGTGTCAGCAGTAACCTGTCTAGGAGAGCATTGCTGAGACCTTTTGCCCGGCCAGCCTCCATGTCCTGTTCATTGGCTGTGAGGATCAGCTCCATTCGCTCTTCAAGAGCCTTCGCCATCGCCATTAAAGCCTCATTTTTGACCTTTGTGGAAACACTTCCGAGCTTGTAAGCAGCCTCCTTGGCTTTCTGACCCATCCTTTCCATTTCCGCCTGTAGCATAAAAACTCCTCCTGCCTTCAGGTTTTTAATTAATGGCCATTAAAATCAGACATCACCGTCAGATTATCCCGATGGATTACTTCATCATAATCCTTATACCCTAATATTTCCCTGATCTCCTTTGTTTTCTTTCCTTTGATCAACCTAATCTCATCAGCAGAATAATTCGTAATCCCGCGGGCAACCTCCCTTCCAGAAGGATCGACTACACTGACAACAGCCCCTTTTTCAAAACATCCCTCAACATCAGTTACTCCACTGGGAAGAAGACTCTTCCCATTACGCAAAAGAGCAACAACTGCTCCCTCATCAATCCAGATCCGGCCCTGCACTGAAGACCCGAAAGCAATCCAGCGCTTGCGCGCCTGCATCCGGTCGTGGCGGGGAACAAAGAGTGTCCCCACTTCTTCGCCTTCGAGAATCCGGAGAAGAGTGCCCTCGTGAAGGCCACTGGCAATGATCAGCGGAATCCCTGCCTCCATCGTGATTTTCGCAGCCTGAATCTTCGTTTCCATACCACCTGTTGCCAGAGGAGACCCTTTTCCCCCGGCGAGGGCCTCAATCTCCGGAGTAATCTCTTCAATCTGGTGAATCAACTTCCCCTCACCAGATTTGTGGGGATCTCTTGTAAAAAAACCTTCCATGTCTGTAAGCAGTACCAGGAGGTCGGCATCTACCACACAAGCCACAAGTGCGGCCAGGGTATCGTTGTCACCGAAGCGGATCTCCTCAACCGCAACTGTATCATTCTCATTAACGATGGGAATTACCTTATAGTGGAAAAGGGTCTCCAAGGTATTTCTGGCATTGAGATACCTCATCCTGTTGGTGATGTCCTCTCTGGTCAGGAGCACCTGGGCAACAACTATCCCTTCTTGAGCAAAGAGCTTTTCGTAGAGGTGCATGAGAATTCCCTGACCAACAGCAGCAGCAGCCTGTTTTTCAGGGATTGTTTGCGGAACCCTCGAGAGACCCAATCTCCCCACACCAGCACCGATGGCACCAGAACTGACCAGGACGACTTCCCGACCGTGTTTCCAGACCTCGGCAAGGTCGTGAGTAAGTGCCCTCATCCTCTTCATGTCGAGCTGTCCTGTATTGCCACAGAGGAGCTTTGTTCCAACTTTGACTACGAGGCGACGTGCTTTCGGCAATTCCTCACGCACCCTTTTTTCCATTTCAGCTTCTCCGTCCCCTTGAATTCCCAGAGTAATTAATGCTTTAGGGCAACTGGATTTTTGCCTTTTCCCCCTGGCGATAGAGGATGAAATTACGACCAATAACCTGGACAAGTTCAGAGTCAGTCAGTTCTTTAAGTTTCTGGGCTACCTTTTTGACATCCTCAGGGCATTGAGGAAGAACACGCAGCTTGATCAGTTCTCGCGCCTTTAAAGCCTGATCCACCTGTTGGACAAGGTTCTCCGTAATTCCGGCTTTCCCAATCTGAAAAAGGGGATCAAGACTGGTGGCAAAAGCCCGCAAAAACCTTTTCTGTTTCCCTGTAAGCAATCCCCAACACCCCATTCCAAAGCAAAAGCCCTCAATCACTCCACTCAAGCTCTACATCGTTTATTTTTACGACATCCCCAGGTCTAATTCCTTTCTGCCGGAGAGCTTCCTCCAAACCTATCTTTCGAATCTTCAAGTGAAAGTAACGGAGAGCATCAGGATTATTCAGGTCGAGCCTTCTAACGAGACGCTCCACTACCTTCCCGGAAACCCTGTAAACCCCCTCACCTTCCTCGAAAATTTGAAATCCCAGGTCAGTCCTTTCCCTGACTACACGGTGAACCTCAGTTTCCTGGACAACTTCCTGCTCACCTAATTCTTCAAGAATTCGGGCAAGGCCCTTGACGAGCTCAGTGACCCCGGCACCTGTAAGAGCTGATATCGGATAAATCTGGTACTCCGAAAACTCCTCCTGGAGAAGGCGGAGGTTCCTCGAAGCCCCAGGCAGATCCATCTTGTTGGCAGCCAAGACCATCGGGCGTTTCAGCAGTTCCGGGTTATACAACTCCAGTTCCTTGTTCACGGCCCTGACATCTGAACGCGGATCTCTGCCTTCAGTTGCTGCAGTATCGACAACATGAACAAGGACTCTTGTTCGCTCAATGTGGCGCAAGAAGCGGTGACCAAGACCAACACCCTGGTGGGCACCTTCAATTAAACCCGGGATGTCGGCAACCACAAAGCTTCTTTCCTCATCTACCCGGACAAGTCCCAAACACGGCTCCAGGGTGGTAAACGGGTAAGGTGCTACCTTCGGATGAGCAGCAGAGATCTTCCTCAAAAGACTTGACTTCCCGGCATTGGGAAAACCGACCAGCCCGACATCAGCAATGAGTTTCAACTCAAGCTCAATCCAGCGCTCCTCACCAGGATCACCACGTTCAGCAAACCTGGGTGTACGCTGCTGAGGTGTAACAAAGCGGGCATTACCTCGCCCGCCACGTCCTCCCCGGGCAACAATAACTTCCTGCCCAGGCTTAATCAAGTCAACACAAAAGCTTCCTCCAACATCCCGGACTACTGTTCCCACAGGAACACGCAGGACCAGGTCCTCCCCTTTTTTTCCATGCTGGTTCTTCCCCCTGCCATGACCCCCCCGCTCAGCCCGGTAATGCCTGTGGTAATGATAGTCGATGAGGGTGCTCAACCTAGGATCAGCAACAATGATTACATCCCCACCCCGGCCACCATCACCCCCATCTGGACCACCAGCAGGAACATATTTTTCGCGACGGAAGGAAACAGCTCCGTTTCCCCCGTCACCTGCTTTAACGTAAATCTTCACGTAGTCGCAAAACATTGTCTAACCACCGCTGCTTCTTGTGCCATAATGACAACAACCCCCTGGCCGCGAAAAGCCAGGGGAAGTTTTCCAGCTTTTACATCACCATTGATGCCGGATAGACGCTGACCTGTTTGCGGTTCTTCCCTTTCGATTCAAAACGCACATAACCATCTATCAGAGCAAAGAGAGTGTCGTCTTTGCCCCGACCGACATTCCTGCCAGGGTGAATCTTTGTCCCTCGCTGGCGGACGATGATGTTGCCAGCAGTCACAAACTCGCCACCATATTTCTTCACACCCAGCCGCTTGGACTCACTGTCGCGACCATTGCGGGAACTACCAACACCTTTCTTATGAGCAAACAACTGGAGATCAAACTTTTCCAGAACCACGGCAACCACACCTCCTTGTACTATAGAGTTAGTTTCAGTCAGCTCCAAGACAATAGGCCTGATCCTTGACAACCACACAGGGATCCCGGTGCAACTCGGATAAATATTCTCGTAGAGGCAGGGGGCTTCGATCATCCTCCTTGGGAAGCAGTGCTGTCCCGAAGGTAAGAGTGAAGCCCCGCCCATACGAGAGGACTCGAATGAGCACGTTGTGGATACAGCTTGCTGCATGCCGCGAGTTACGCGCAAGGTTGAGTGACTCGTAAGGGTTGTGGGAACCCTGCCCAAATTCAATGAAAGTAGGGAGATAGAATGATTTATGGTGGCATCGATGTAGCCAAGCATCGTCATGAGGTGTGCCTCGTTAATGACGCCGGCGATGTTGTCTTGCAGATGCATATAGACAACAGCAAGAGGGGATTGAATAAGCTTCTGCATGCATTAGAGAGGCTGGGTATCGAGCCTGACGGCGTTAAGTTCTGCCTGGAGGCCACTGGACATTACTGGCTCCCTGTTCTTTTGCCACCTCAGCGAGCTAGGATTCCAGCTTCATGTTATCAACCCTATCCAGTCAGATGCTCTGCGTAATCTCTATGTGCGTAAAGCAAAGACCGACCAGAAGGATGCCCTGCTTCTTGCTGATCTGCTGCGACTGGGAAGAGCCCCTGCAACCAGGCTTCCATCTGAAACGATTCTCAAGCTTCAGACTCTCTCCCGGCTTCGCTTTGAGTTCGTTCGCCAGGTCGGTGGGCTTAAGAACAAGGTGCTCGGTATCCTCGACAGGATCTTTCCGGAATACCCCGGCTGTTTCTCAGATGTCTTTATCCGGACTTCCAGAGAACTGCTTAAGTCTTACCCCGAACCGGAAGACCTGGCCGAAGTGGATCTTTCTGAGTTATCCGCTTTCCTGAAAGAGCATTCCCGCGGCCGCCTCGGTGAGGAGAGGGCTGAAAAAATTCAGTCTCTGGCTAAAGGCACCTTCGGCATTACCCTGGCTCTGGATGCTTTCACTCTCCAGCTACGCTTTGCTTAGAGCAAATCGAGTTCATTGAGGAACAGATAAAGGTTATCGAGGACGCAATCAACGAAGTTATGGAGGAGCTTCGCCCAAGCGAAGATACCCCGTATCGCCACGTAATTGAGACCATCCCCGGCATTGGCCCCGTTCTGGCTGCCGCAATTATCGGTGAGATAGGGGATATTTCTCGTTTCTCAGGCGCCCGGGCTCTTGTGGCCTATGCCGGTTTAGATGCTTCCGTCAGAGCTTCAGGTCTGTTCGAAGGTACCCGTAACCGGATGTCTAAACGCGGTTCTCCTCTCCTGAGAAACAGCCTGTGGTTGGCTGCTGTTTCAGCCCGGCGGTTTAATCCAAAGCTAAAGGCCTATTATGAGCTAAAACGCAGCCAGGGAAAGCATTCAAGCGTTGCTACCGGAGCTGTTGCTAGAAAACTTGTCCATCTGATTTACTCTCTCTGGAAAGATAACCGACCGTATGACCCGGATTATCAATGGTCCCCACCAGGTGATAATGTGTGACCAGGATCCCTATGTGATTGTCAAAGATCTTCTTGCTTTAGCCTATTGACTTTTCATAGCACGTCTTACCCTTATATAATCAGGATAACTTTTGGCAATACCCGTTAAACCCAGTTCAAGGGTTTCCAATATCACCTTTGCCCTTTCCTTCTCCTGACTTGACAGAGAGTGAGAAAGAACCACCTTGAAGACAATGTTCTCTTCACCCCAGGCTACCTTCTGGACATCTGGGGGGGTGCTAAGAAATTTTTCCAAACCACAAACAGCCGCCTGGACAAGCGCCGATACCCCGGCACAGACGATGTCTTCTCCTGCCGGGGCATAGCCTGCATGTCCAGCAACCTGAAACCCCTCAAGTTCATGAGACTCATTTTCAAAAAAAACCGCCTCAATCATCGACCTCTTCCTGAAGGCTACTCTTGAGGTTCTTCAGAAGCCTCGGGTTCCGCTCTTTTCTCCGGCATCCCAGGATAGATAACCTCCTCCACCAGCAACTCTGTAAAAAGCTGGCGATGACCTCTCTTGCGCCTGTAATTCTTCTTTGGTTTGTATTTGAAAACGATGATCTTCTTTCCTTTCCCCTGACGCCGCACCTTGGCAACAACCTGGGCATCGGGAACAAAAGGTGTCCCTACAAGAAAGCTCTCCCCTTCTCCTACTGCCAGCACCTTATCCAGGACAACCTTTTCCCCTTCAGGCACATCTAGTTTCTCCACCCTGATCAGGTCACCTTCCTGAACTCGGCACTGTTTTCCTCCTGTTTCGATGATGGCGTACACAGCAACTCCTCCTTCCGCTGGTATCACAGGTGGCAGCCTTGGTTCCTCTAGACTGCACTTTCGACCCGCACCAAGCGTTTTTTACACATGCGCATTGTAGCATGCTCCTCTCCCTCCTGTCAAGCAACCGAAGCCCCTTCTCTTCAATGTTTTAAAATGTTTTAAAACATCCAGAAAAAGCGGTAAAATAAAGAAGCAACAAAACACCGACTCAGGAGCTGGGATCAGATGCTTCAAGAAGTTCTAGAAAACGAAGTCCTTCCCAATGTGCAACGACCGGCCCGTTATCTGGGAACAGAGTGGAACGCCATCAGAAAAAATTGGGATCAAGCAAAAGTTCGGATGGTCTTCGCCTTTCCTGACCTCTACGAGGTGGGCATGTCTCACCTCGGCCTCCAAATTCTCTATGGTCTTGTTAACGAACATTCCGACTACCTGATGGAGCGGGTCTTCGCTCCTGCGCCAGATATGGAAGAAGAATTGCGCAAAAGAGGTCTACCCCTTTTCAGCCTAGAGTCCTGGCGGCCCTTGGGCCAGTTCGATGTCATCGGGTTCACCCTTCAATATGAGCTGACATTCACCAACATCCTGAACATGCTCGACTTGGCAGGAATCCCCTTCTATGCACAGGAGCGTACTACTCAACCACTGGTGATCGCCGGGGGACCCGTTGCCTTCAATCCGGAGCCTGTTGCCGCATTCTTCGACTGCCTGGTAATCGGAGAAGGAGAAGAAGTTCTCCTGGAGATTCTAGAAGTGCTCAAGAATATCGGTTGGAAAAGAACCAAAACCAGTAGGAACGAGGTTCTGGAGGCTCTCAGCCAAATTCCCGGTGTGTATGTTCCTTCCTTCTACCAGGCCTTCTACGATGAAGCAGGGAGGTTCAGGGAAATTCAACCAATCCATCAGGCTGCACCCCGGCGGATCAAGAAGCGTGTAGTCAGAGACTTGAACAATACCTACTTCCCGCTGGCACCCCTCGTTCCCCTTGCAGAAGCAGTCCACGAAAGGGGAATGGTAGAAGTGTTTCGGGGGTGTACCCGCGGCTGCCGCTTCTGCCAGGCAGGAATGATCTACAGGCCGGTGCGGGAGAGGAATCCCCAACTGCTGCTGCGGCAGGCAGAAAAGATCCTCAAAAACACTGGTTACGAAGAACTCTCCCTGGTGTCACTGAGCAGCCTCGACTACAGCCAGCTGGAAAGCCTGCTGCCCCGGCTGCGGGAAAAGTGCGGTGAGTTGGAAACGGGAATCAACCTACCCTCCCTACGGGTTGACTCCTTCAGTGTGCAGATCGCCCGCAAACTCCCAGGCGCCCGGAAAACCAGCCTCACTTTTGCCCCAGAAGCGGGAACCCAGCGCTTAAGAAACGTGATCAACAAAGGGGTCACTGAAAAGGATTTTCTGGAAGCAGTAAGAACTGCTTTCGAGGCTGGTTGGCAGGCTGTCAAACTCTACTTCATGGTCGGATTGCCCACAGAAACGAAAGAAGACCTCGAAGGTATTGTCGAACTTGTGAGAAAGGTGAAAGAAATCGGTAAAAGATCCTCCAGAAGGAAACCGAGAATAACCATCAGTGCCTCCTCATTTGTACCCAAAGCCCACACCCCTTTTCAGTGGGAAGCTCAAAACCAGCGCCAGGTCCTGAAGGAAAAGCACAAATTTTTGCGAACCCTTGTTCAAAAAAGCGGCGCGGTTTATAATTGGCATAACGTAGAAATGAGCTTTCTGGAAGCAGTTCTGGCGCGGGGTGACCGAAGGCTGGCTCCGGTCATCGCCAGTGCCTGGAAGTACGGCTGCAGGTTCGATGGCTGGACAGAACACTTCCGTTTCCACTTCTGGGAAAAAAGCTTTCAGGAACACCAGCTCGATCCGGAGTTTTACGCTAATAGAAAGTTCAACTACGAAGACCCTCTTCCCTGGGACCACATCGACAGTAGGATCGCAAAAGAGTTCCTGATCTCCGAGCACCATCGCGCCCTTGCAGGTGAACTTACCTTCGACTGCCGAAATTCAAGGTGCGAGGGTTGCGGAGTCTGTCAGGCTCTCGAGGTGTCCCCACTTCTGGCAGAACCAGACACAAAGGGGTGCTTCTAGGTGCTTAAATACAGAGTTGAATACGCAAAAACTGGTGTTCTCAGATTCATCTCCCACCTCGACCTTGTTCGTGTCTTTACCCGTGCCGTCCGCAGGGCACGACTGCCTGTAGCTTACACCCGTGGCTTTAACCCCCGTCCAAAGCTGTCTTTAGGACCTCCGTTGATCGTGGGGGTGACTGGTCTCCACGAATACCTCGACCTGGAACTTGAGAGACCAATTCCCTCCCAAAAAGCAGAAGCACAACTAGGGAGTCAGCTTCCCGAAGGCTTGAGCCTAAAGAGGATTGAAGCGCTGCCTCCCGTTGCCCCACCTCTCAGCAAAGCCATCGACTGCGCCTGGTACCGGGTTCTCTTGCCCGAAGCGGGTGTTGCCTGGCAAGAAGTAATTGAACAGTTGAGACAACCGGGAGAGTGGTTCTACCGGCGCCCCAAGGACGGTAAGATTTTTGACATCAAGACCGGGATTAAAAACGCCCGGATTTCGATCCAGGAAGGGAAACCTGTTCTCGACCTGCTGGTAAGGGTGGGCCCTGGGGAGGTTCCTCTGCGAGGGGTCCTCGAGGTTCTCTTCAGGCATGGCAACTGTTGGCAGAAACCAGAATGCGCGCCAGTTACCAGGGTGGGGCTTTTCCGAGAGCAGGGCGAAAAGCTGGTCACACCGATGGGAGAAAAAAAGAATTTCTGGGAAAAAGAAACAAGCTAAGGAGGGGCCAAGGAAATCAGTTGGGAAATGAAAAAGGAGATTATCATCAATGTCACCAAAGAAGAAACAAAGGCCGCGGTCTTGGAAAACGGCCAGTTGATGGAGGTCTACCTGGAGCGCGCCTTTGACGTCCGCCTGGCAGGGAACATTTACAAAGGCAGGGTGGAAAACGTCCTTCCCGGAATGCAGGCAGCTTTCGTAAACATCGGGTTGGAACGGAATGCCTTCCTCCATGTTGACGATGTCCACAAAAGCCCGATTCATCCAGATATAGAGGAAAAAGGAAAAAAGCTCCCGATCCAGAACCTGCTCCAGGAGGGCCAGGAAATCCTCGTCCAAGTTGTTAAAGAACCTCTGGGAACCAAAGGAGCGCGGGTGACTACCCAGATAACCCTCCCAGGCCGGTATACAGTTTTATTTCCCAATATGGATTGTCTCGGTGTTTCCAGGCGCATCCACAGAGAAAGGGAAAGGGAGCGATTAAAAGCCATTGGTGAAGAGATCCGGATTCCGGGTATAGGTTTGATCATCAGAACCGCGGCCGAAGGTATCGATAAAGAAGGCCTTCGGAAAGACGTCCTTGCCCTCTACGCCATGTGGCAGGAGATTCTGGAAAAGGCTGCAAAAACCAGTGCTCCCGCGCTCCTGCACAGGGAAGTAGAACTTGTCTCCTGGGTATTACGGGACCTCTTTAGCGAAGATGTGGAAAGAATCGTGATCAATGACCCAAAAACATACAAAAAAGCCCTCAAAATTCTGGAGGTGATTGGTCCCCACCTGAAAACGAGGGTCGTCCTCCACGAAGCAGACCTCTGGTCAGAGTTTGGGCTTGAACAAGAAATTAACAGGGCCTTGCGCCCTAAAGTCTGGCTGAAGAACGGAGGCTATCTCGTGATCGAGGAAACCGAAGCACTGACCGTAATTGACGTCAACACCGGGAAGTACACGGGTTCCAAAAACTTCGCCGAAACAGCCTTCCATACCAATATGGAAGCAGTGAAGGAAATCGCCCGCCAGTTGCGCCTCCGCAATTTGGGAGGGATCATCATCATCGACTTCATTGACATGGAATCCCCGGAGCACAAGAATGAAGTCCTTAAACACCTGGAAAAAGAACTCGAAAAAGACAAAACCCAAACGTTCGTCCTTGGCCTTACCCAGTTGGGATTGGTAGAACTCACCAGAAAGAAAGTGAGACCGAGCTTGAGCAGCATCCTTGAAAGACCCTGCCCTTACTGTGAAGGGAAAGGAAAGATCCTTTCTGAAGAAACTGTGAGCCTAAAGGCGTGTCAGGAAATCAAAGACCTTGCTCGGAAAACTCAAGCCCCCGCGCTTCTCGTAGAGGCTCACCCCAGTGTGGCCGCACTTCTAATCGGTAGCGGAGGCAGCCGACTCCGAGAACTGGAGCAGGATACAGGGAAGCAGATCATTGTCAAGGGCATGGAAAACCTCCATATGGAAGAGGTCCACGTCAGAAGCCTACACGACCAGAAGGAAATAGCGACACTATCTGCACCCGTAAAAGTTGGAGAAATCCTCGAAGTCAAGGTGGAAGATGCCCATGCCAGCAACCCAGAAGACGGGATCGCTCGGGTTCACGGATATGTCATTGATGTAGAGAACGGCAGGGCCTTTGTGGGAGAAACGATTCCCGTGGAGATCACCAAGGTCTACCGCACCTACGCCAGGGCACGAGTGCTCAAGGAAAACGAGTAGGGAATCACGATTCTTTCTGGAAGCTTTGAAGAGGGTCAACGAGGTGGTCTCCCTGGCGAACCTCGAAGTGAAAGAACTTCCCGCGAACTGAAGCCACAGCCTGTCCCTGCACGACCTCCTGGTCTTGTTGAACCCCGATTTCCGCAAGCCTCCCGTAAAGGCTCGCACAACCACCTTCGTGTTCAATGATCAGGTACTTCCCCAAAATCTCGTCTTCTCCGATCATGACAACCCTTCCAGGAAGAACAGCACGCACAAGGGCTCCCTCACTAACCTCCAGCTCAATCCCTTCACTGAAACGCGGCCAGCCATCTCTTCCCTTCTGCCAGCCAAATCCCCGGACTACCTTCCCTGTTGCTGGAAGGTCTGGGTAAGAAGAGGTGACTTGTTCGAACGCTTCACCCTCAAGCCCACTTTTGGGAAAGATGCCTCTACTCACCTGCTCCCAGGCAGATTCAAGATCATAATCCCTGTTCACCAGGTAACCGATCATGTTTTCCGCAAACCTCCCCACTTCACCTCCCCCGTTGATCAGCCACCAGAAAAAACAAAACAGCAGTGAAGCAAGCAGACAACGCCAAAAAAATTTCTTCAACTGCTGCAACCGGTTAAGTGAATACTCTTTCAAACCTAACCCCTCCCCACCTTATCAGTAAAAATATTATGGCCTTGCCTGGAAAGATATGCTAGAAGAGCATCCTTTCTTTCCTCTGATAAATGTTTAAAATAAGACCCACGGCAAGCATATTAGTGAGCATAAAGCTTCCTCCATAGCTCAAAAAAGGGAGGGGTATTCCCGTAATCGGCATCAAGCCAATGGTCATCCCGATATTTTCGACAATGTGGAACAGCCACATTGAGAAGATCCCGCCAACTAAAAGCCTTCCGTAGAGGTCACCTGCCTGGAAAGCGATTTTCAGTGTCCTGTAGAGGAGGCAAAAATAAAGCAAAAGCAGGAAGGAAGCCCCCAGAAAACCGAGCTCCTCCCCAACCACGGAAAAAATGAAGTCAGTATGGTGTTCGGGAAGAAAATTCAGCTGCACCTGGGAACCCCGATAAAGCCCTTTCCCCCACAGACCACCAGAACCGATGGCAACGAGAGACTGAATAATGTGATAACCTGCACCCTGAGGATCCTTATAAGGGTCGAGGAAGACAACAAGCCTGGCGATCTGGTACTCCTTCAATGGGAGAGGGAGGTGAAGCGGAGAAAAATGCAGCACCAGGGCAAGCACCACAACTGCCAGACCCCCACAAATGAGGCTCAACAAATGCAAGGGACGGGCTCCGGCCAGATAGAGCATCCCAAACAAAATGGC